>JAVVPF010000013.1 GCA_036655895.1 Cloacibacillus sp.
ATAGCATCATATCAATTACAGGGGGCGGTATCATTTGAAGGACGCAAAGAGGGCATTTGAGACTGCACAAAAATATATAACGGACAATCGGGAAGAGATGATCGGCTTCTGCGATTATCTTGGGGAGCATCCGGAACTTTCATCTAAAGAATACGAAGCAAGCCGTCTTATGGCGGAAAAGCTGAAGACGGCGGGCTTTGACGTGGAATATCCTTTTGACGGGATCGAAACGGCCTTCATGGCAAAAAAAACCGCCTCCTGCGCGGGCGCCGAGAGGCCTGTCGTCGCAGTGATGGTGGAATATGACGCGCTGCCGGAGATAGGGCACGCCTGCGGGCATAACAACCACGGCACGATGGCCCTTTACGCCGGCATTGCGCTTGGCGAAGTCATTGAGGAACTTGGCGGCGAGGTGCGAGTCGTAGGAACTCCCGCCGAAGAGGACGACGGAGCGAAGGTGAAGATGGCGGACGACGGCGTATTTGACGACGTGGATTTCGCCGTTATGATACACGCCTTCGGCGGTGAAAGCTTCGCCGATTACAGGTCGCTTGGGATAGACGGCTACACCGTCACGTTCAAGGGGCAGACCTCCCATTCGGCCGCCTCTCCGTGGTGCGGCCGCAGCGCGCAAAACGGCATGATCCTCTTTATGGAGGCTTTGAACATGCTGCGTCTGCACATGCACGATTACTGCCGTATGCACGCCATAATCAAAGAGGTGAAGGGCGCGGTGAACATCATTCCAGACCTTGCCGTGTGCCAGGTCGAAACGCGCGCTCCCGAAAAACAGATGCTTGCCGAACTGACGCAGGCGATGTTTGAATGCGCGCGCGGCGCGGCTATCGCCACGCGGACAGAGGTCTCCTATGCAAAATTCATGGGAAGCTTCGACGCGATGCTGCCAAACCTTACCGCGGAAAAGATGGCCGAAGAGACTATGGCGGAATACGGCGTAAGCTGCACGCACGGACATCTGCCGACAGGCTCCACCGACGTAGGCAACGTCTCCTACAGATGCCCCGCCATCCAGCCGGAGCTTGCCATCTGCGAGCAGAAGCTCGACCTGCACACTAGGGAATTCGCGGCGGCCGCGGTAAGCGGCGAAGGCCACGAAAATATGATAAAGGGCGCGCGCATCATAACCGACATGTGCATCAAGGTATTCGCGGACGACGCGCTGCGGGCGCGTATGAAGGCGGAATTTAAAGCTTCGATTTAGTCTGGGCCGCCCCGCTTTTAACGCGGGGCGACAGTTTTTGACGTATCGCGCTCTGTTCTTTGATGCAACTTTGACATTGGAATGTTATACCAGAAACGGCATATATCATCAGCGTTTTCAACACTACAACAAAAGGGGACCTAAAGATGAGCGACAAAGAGAGCAAACGCATCAAGATACCGGATACTTACGTACTATTATTTTTGATTATAATCGTTGCGGCCGCCGCGTCGTGGTTTGTGCCAGCGGGCATATTCGAGCGCGTGAAGAACGCGGCCGGCACGATGACCATCGTGCCCGGCACCTACCATCACATAGCGCAGACGCCGGTGATGCCCTTCGACATTCTTGTCAACGTGGAAAAGGGACTTATCAACGCGGCAAGCACGGTGTTCTTCGTTTTTATTTCATACGCCGCGCTTATGGTCATCATCGCCTCGGGCGCAATCCACGCCGGCATTTCAAGAATGCTGCAAATGACGAAGGACAAATACCGGATAATGATAATCCCTATCTTCGTATTTCTCTTCGCCTTCGCCGGCGGCACCTATGGAATGTTTGAAGAGGCGCTCAGCTTCACGCCTATATTCGTAGCGCTGGCTATGGCGCTCGGCTATGACGCTATCACCGGCATGGCGATAGTCGCTATGGGCGTAGGGCTTGGCTACAGCGGATCGTTCACCAACCCGTTCAACGTAGGAATCGCCCAGCAGTTTGCAGAGCTTCCGCTCTTCTCCGGCATCGGCTACCGTTTCTTCTGCTGGTTTATAATGACCTCGATAAGCATCGGGATAATCATGCAGTACGCCGCCAAAGTCAAGGCGAACCCGAAGGCGAGCGTCGTCTACGGCATACCCTGCGGCGATTTCAGCCTTGATGAGTCCGACCTCTCGAACCTCAAGATGACGGGCCGCCACAAGCTGATACTGCTGACCGGACTTGCCACAATAGTCCTTATGGTGCTTGCCGTCCTCAACTGGGGCTGGTATCTTGACGAACTTGCCGGACTGCTGCTTGGAATGGGCATCCTCTGCGGCTTTATCGCGGGATGGGGGCCTGACAAGATAGCAAAGACAATGGCGGCCGGATTCAAAGATATCGCCTACGGCGCGCTTATGATAGGTATCGCCCGCGGCATACTGGTGACGCTGCAGGCCGGCGGGATCGTCGACACTCTTATAAACGCGATGTTCATTCCTCTTTCGATGCTGCCTAAGTGGCTCGCAGGCGTAGGAATGCTCATCGTACAGACGCTGATCAACTTCTTCATCCCGTCAGGCTCGGGACAGGCGGCTACGACGATGCCGATAATGGGCCCGCTTGCCGACCTCCTTGGCATATCGCGCCAGGTGGCGGTGCTCGCCTTCCAGTTCGGCGACGGCTTCTCAAATATTCTGTGGCCTACGGCCTTTGCCGCGGTCTTCTGCGGGATAGCGAACATTCCGTACGCCAAATGGCTGAAGTGGCTCATCCCCCGTTTCTGCATCGTATTCCTCGTGCAGGCGTCGCTCATAGTGCTTGCGATATTTATAGGCTACAAATAACAATTTTTACCATTATAAAAAGCACAAGGCCGGCCAAATGGCCGGCCTTGTTTTGCGTTTCGGGTCATCCTCCGAGGTAGGCGCTTATCACTCTTGGGTCTGTCAGAAGTTCTGCGCCTTTGCCTTGCAGAGATATCTCTCCAACTTCGAGGACGTAGGCGTAGTCGGCTATTTTAAGCGCGGCGAAGGCGTTTTGCTCAACGAGCAGGACGGTCTTGCCTTCTGCGTTTATGTGGCGGATTATCTCAAATACCTCTTCCACCAGTATCGGGGCGAGTCCCATTGACGGTTCGTCGAGCATTATGAGCTGAGGGTCGCTCATCAGGGCGCGCCCGACCGCAAGCATCTGCTGTTCGCCGCCTGATAGCGTGCCGCCCTTCTGCCAGGAGCGCTCCTTCAGCCTCGGAAAGAGCGTGAAGGCGCGTTCTATCCCGGCCTCTTCTTCGTTTTTTGTTTTGCAGGAGTAGCCGCCTAGTTTTAAGTTCTCCAGCACCGTGAGGTGCGGGAATATCCTTCGGCCTTCGGGGCAGAGCGCGACGCCGTGTTCAAGGATATTTTCCGGTTTGAGGCCCAGCAGGTGTTTTTCGTCCCACGTGACTGAGCCGGACTTGTTTTGGACGAGGCCCGCTATCGCGCGCAGCGTGCTGCTTTTGCCGGCGCCGTTCGCTCCTATGAGCGTCACTATTTTGCCTTCCGGCACTTCAAGCGATATGCCGCGGACGGCGTGTATGCCTCCGTAGCTGACAGACAGATTTTCAACCTTCAGCATTTTGCCGCAGCCTCCTTGCCAAGATAGGCCTCTATGACCTTCGGGTTCGAGCGGATGTCGGCCGGCGTCCCTTCGGCTATGAGAAGGCCGTAGTCTAGCACGCGTATCCATTCGGAGACGCCCATGACAACCTTCATGTCGTGCTCTATCATCAGTATCGTCACTTTGAACTGGTCGCGGATGCTGCGGATGAAGTCCATCAGTTCTCCGCTTTCCTGAGGGTTCATCCCCGCCGCCGGCTCGTCAAGCAGCAGCAGCTTGGGCTCCGTGGCGAGCGCGCGCGATATTTCAAGTCTGCGCTGCGCGCCGTAGGGCAGGCCTGTGGCTACTTCGTCCGCGAATTTTGCAAGGCCTACCGCATCAAGCAGGCACATCGAACGGTCGCGGATCTCGCGTTCTTCGCGGCGGAACGACGGAAGCTGGAGCGGCGCGCTCCACCACGGAGTTTTCTGGCGCACCCAGCAGGCGGTCATGACGTTTTGCAGCACGGTGCCGCCGGTGAAGAGCCTAATATTCTGGAAGGTGCGCGCGATGCCGGTTTTGCAGACGATGTGCGGTTCAAGCGGCGTGATGTCGCGCCCTTCAAAGAGGACGCGGCCTTCTGTGGGCTTGTAAAAGCCTGTGATTATGTTGAAGCAGGTAGTCTTTCCCGCGCCGTTTGGGCCTATGAGGCTCGTTATTGAGCCGCGCTCGACTTCGATGTCAAAGCCGCTGACGGCGGTGAGGCCGCCGAATTTTATCATTACGTTTTCGGTCTTTAAGATGGTATCAGCCATTGGCCCGCTCACCCTTTCCTTTAAAGACGCGGCTCCAAAGCCGCGAAACGCTGTCCCAGCTAAACTCGTAGCCGCCTATGATGCCCTCTCGGCGATAGAGGATGATGAAGAGCAGCAGTATCGAGAAGATGAGCATCCTCATGCCGGGGATGCCGGGGAACACATACGAGCCGAAGGTGATGGAGTCTTCAACGAAGCGGAGCCATTCAAGCAGCACAGTGATGACAACCGTGCCCACAAGCGATCCGGTGATGGAGCCGAGGCCGCCCACTACTACGAACATCAGTATGTTGAAGGTGAGCTGGAAGTTGAACATCTTCGGGTCTATCGTAGTTATGAGGCTGCCCATCAGCGAGCCGCCGACGCCGGCGAAGAAGGCGCCGATGACGAATGAGATGGTGCGCGTGCGGAAGGTGTTTATACCCATCGCCTTCGCCGCGACCTCGTCGTCGCGCACGGCGCGCAGCGTGTTGCCGAAGTTGCTGGAGAGCAGTTTTAATATCACATAACAGGTGACGACGCACCAGAAATAATTCCATCCGAGGTTTGCGTATCCGGGGATGCCTTTTAGCCCAAGCGCGCCGTTTGTGACGGGCGTCATGTTGGTGAGCAGCACGCGGATTATTTCGCCGAAGCCGAGCGTCGCTATGCCGAGATAGTCTCCGCCAAGACGGAGGCAGGGAAGCGCGATGAAGAGGCCGACTACTGCGGCTACGAGGCCGCCGGCTACGACGGCTATGAAGAACGGCGCCTGCATTACGGAGAAGGGCCAAATAATGGGCTCAAGAATGTACATCATCTCTTTCTGCGCGGCGGGCAGGATGAGTATAGCCGTGACGTAGGCTCCGATGGCCATGAATCCAGCGTGCGCCAGAGAGAAGAGGCCCGTGAATCCGTAGATGAGGTTGAGGCTGACCGCGAGTATCGCGTTTACGGCGATGAGGTTCAGCACCTGTATTTTGTATCCGTCAAGATTGCCCTGCGCCCACCAGAGAAAGAGAGCGAGCGCCGCAAGACAGAGCGTGTTCAGAGCGATTTTCGTAGAATTTTTCATTATATTTTATCCTCCAGCTTCTCGCCCATGAGGCCGGTCGGTCTATAAAAGAGGATCAGTATGAGCAGCACGAAGGCGAAGGCGTCGCGGTAGCCGGAAAGCGCCGGGAAGACGGCGACCAGCATTATCTCCATGAAGCCGAGCAGAAGGCCGCCTATCATGGCTCCCTGTACGGAGCCTATGCCGCCGAGCACGGCCGCGATGAAGGCTTTGAGGCCGGGGAATATCCCCATGAACGGATGTATCTGCGGATAGCGCAGCGCCCACATGATGCCGGCGCAGGCGGCAAGCGCGGAGCCGATGGCGAAGGTGAGTGCGATTATGCGGTCTACCTTGACGCCCATGAGACGCGTCGTTTCAATGTCGCGCGAGATGGCGCGCATCGCAAGGCCCGGCTTTGTGCGGTAGAGCATCCAGATGAGCGCGCCCACCAGCATGAAGGATATGATGGGCACGAATATTGCAAGCGGCAGTATCCTGACGTTGCCTATCTGCATGACGCGCACTAGCGGCTCAAAGCGCGGCATGGGCTTCGGCACTCCTGTGAAGAGGACGAGGCAAAGATTTTCAATGAAGAACGAAACGCCTATCGCGGAGATGAGCGCGGAGATTCGCGGCGCGGAGCGCAGCGGGCGGTAGGCGACGCGGTCTATGAGCACGCCGAAAATCGCGGTGCCCGCTATCGAAAGGAGGACGGCGGGTATCCACGGAAGGTGCATCACCGTTATCGCAAGAAAGACAAAATAGGTGCTTATCATAAAAATGTCGCCGTGGGCGAAGTTAATGAGGCGCAAAATGCCGTAGACCATCGTATATCCGATGGCTATGAGGCCGTAGAGGCTGCCCAGCATGAGCGCGTTGAAGAAATGCTGGATCATCATATCAGAAGTCATAATTTTTCCCCTTTGTCGGCAGAAATGAGGGGAGTTTTCACCCCCCTCAACGAATGGTTCGTCTTACTTAGGATTGACTATAGCGTGGAATACCTGTTTGCCTTTGATGATTTTGATGATGCCGATAGATTTTTCGGCGTCATGTGATTTGTTGATAGTAGTCATGCCTGTGACTCCGGGCATATCCTTCGTGGCTGCGATCGCAGCCGCTATTTTCTCGGGAGCCGCGCTCTTCGCGCTCTTTATTGCGTTGTAGATGAGCATGTAGGCGTCATATCCGCAGGCTGTGAGTGCGTTGGGGTCTTTCGTGGGGTTTGCCTTTTTCCATTCGGCCGTGAATTTCTTCTGCACGGGGCTCATGAGCTTCGCGGGCATGTTGGGCGAGTAGGCGAATGTGGTGTAGCTGAAATTCTCAACGGAATCTCCGCCTATTTTCACGATCTCGGGGTTGTCCATCGCATCTCCGCCAAGGATGGCGAACTTAGCTCCAAGTTCTCTCGCCTGACGCATGATGATGGCGCCCTCCGCAAAGTTGGCGGGGATGTAGAGAACGTCGGGGTTCTTGCTGATTATCTCTGTAAGCTGCGCGGTGAAGTCCTGGTCGCCCTTCTGATAGTTCATGACGGAGACGATTTTGCCGCCGAGCTTCGTGAAGCTCTTTTTGAAGAAGTTGCCAAGGCCTACGCTGTAGTCTTCGGTAACTTCGATGAGCATCGCCGCGTTCTTCGCCTTCAGTTCTTTAAAGGCGTAGTCCGCTGCGCCCGAGCCCTGGAAGGGGTCGATGAAGCAGACGCGGAAGACGTATTTCTTGCCCTGCGTTACGAGAGGGTTCGTGCAGGAGGTGCCTACCATAGGAACGTGGGCCTTCTCCGCCACTTCGCCGCCCGCCATAGCGAGCGATGAGCCGTAGGTGCCGATTATCGCGTTTACTTTGTCTTTTTCGACGAGGCGCTTCACAGCGTTCGCCGCTTCGACCTTGTCGCTTTTGTTGTCGACGACTACAAGTTCGATCTTCTTGCCGTCAACTGTGGGATTCAGTTTCTGAGCCAGCTTTACGCCGTCAAGTTCAAGCTGTCCGCCGATGGCGTTGCCTCCGGTGATAGGAAGATAGACGCCGACTTTGATAGTCTCCGCCGCCATAGCCATTCCAGCCATGACAAGAACCATTGAAAAAGCCATTACAAGTTTCTTCATTCTCTCACACATCTCCTTTTACTTGGGTAAACGAAACATTAAGGCATTATACCCTATAACCGCTCATATATCAGCCGCGAATTTTAACATTTTTAAAAATCTTACTTAAATCATCGGCGCTTGCGGCCCTTTCGTCTAAAAAGGCGGGGTCGAGGCAGCCGTTTGGCTTGAAGAGCTGTATCGACCAGTGCTCGTCGTCGCAAAGCTGCTCTTGTATCTTTTGAAGGTCGGAGAGGGTGTGGAGCGCCGGAACGTATGTGGTGCGAAACTCGTACGAGGGCGACTCCGCTTTTATTATCTCAACTGATTTTTTGAGGGCGTCGATGTCGACTTCAGTTCTCGTAAGCCGTTCGTAGGCGCGGACGTCAAACGGCGCCTTTACGTCCATCGCGACGTGTGAGAGCGCGCCCGCCGCTAGTAGCCTTTTTATCACCTGAGGCATGGAGCCGTTTGTGTCAAGCTTTACTGAAAGCGGCATTGCGCGCAGTTCGTCAATAAGGCGCCCGAGGCCGGGCCAGACGGCGGGTTCGCCGCCGCTTATTACTACGCCGTCCAGGAATTTAGCGCGTCTTTTGATGTCGGCGAGTATATATGATATCGAAAGCTCGTCCGCGCGAAAGAGCGCAAGCTCGCCGTTATGACACCACGGACAGCGGAAATTGCAGCCGAGAGTGAAGATGACCGCCGCGACATGGCCCTCCCAGTCTAAAAAAGAGGCGGGAAGATACCCTCCCGCCTTTATATCCAGATCCAGTTCCGCCATCCGGCTATTCCGGCATCGTTACGGCGCGCCGCGCCCGGTCTTTCAGCTCTCCGCGCTTTCCGGCGTTCCACGACGAGGTGCGCGTAAAGTAGCCGGTCACGCGCGTGATGCCGTCTACGTCCTCCGAGCCGCATAGCGAGCAGTGGTCGAGAAGGCCGCGCTCCATGTGGCAGCATTCATTGCAGATTGTAAATTCAGGGCTGAACGCCACCTGCGCGTTTTCGGAATACTTGAAGGTCTTCATCACAAACGAGGCAAGAGCGGCCGGGTCGGGCTTGTGCTCGCCCATCCAGACGTGCGTGATGGCCCCCGCCTTTATCATCGGGTGAAGCTCGCCTTCTCGCATCACTTTGTCTATCGGGTCCTGAACAAGTTTGTAGTTCAGGTGCGTACTGTTTGTGTAATATATCTCGCCCGTCTCCATGCTGCCCTTGATATATTTTTTGGCGATGTCGGGATAGGCGCGCAGGTCGAGCTTGGCGAAGCGAAGCGCTGTGCTCTCTGCCGGCGTCTGTTCAAGCACTATTTTCAGGCCGTAGCGTTCCGAAAGCTGCTGGCATTTGAGGTCCATGTACTGAATTACGGCGCGGCCCAATTTCTCGGCCTCTTCGCTTTCATGCAGCTGGCTTCCCGTCATCGCCTCGACCATCTCGTTGAGGCCCAGTATCCCTATCAGGTGGCTTGCCTTGCGCATACGAAGGTACGGTTCGTCGTCGTGCGAGACGCAGAGCGCGGCAAGCGGCCCCTTTATGCCGAGGTCGAGTATGTTCTTTATGAAGGCGCGCTTTTGCAGATGCGCCTTTGCGACAAGCTCCATCTCTTCGTCGATGATGTCAAAGAGCGCCTCGTCGTCGCCGTTTGCCTTGTAGGCGGCGCGCGGAAGGTTGAGCGTGACGTTTTGCAGAGCGCAGTAACGCATCTTCCACGGGTGTTTCGCCTCGTTCAGGTCCTCCGGCGTAAGCTCGAAGGAGAGCCGGCAGCACTCTGAGAGCTTGGCCACGCCGCCGCGGTCGAAGACGTAATAGGTGTTTCCCTTCTCAGAGGCGAGGCGGCACGAATGGTTGAGACATTCCTCCCAGCCCTCTTCCTTAAAGAAGTAGTCGGTGATGTGCAGCAGCGGCTTCGGGAAGAAAAATGGCTGGCCGCGGCTGTCGCCCTTCATATAAACGTCAAAGAGCGCGTGCAGGAACATCTTGGATTCTTTGTCGTACGCGGCGTAGGTCTTGCCGGTGAATTTGCCGCCCGGCCCTATCGCCGGCACGTCGCGGAAGTGGTTCGGTATCTCGTAATAGAGGTTGACGTCCGTGAAGGCCACCTGGCCGCCGCGGCCGCCCGCAAGCTGGTTGAACTCAAAGATGAGCTGCTGCGCAAGCTGTAGGTACTGGTCGTACTCCCAGCCTACAGTGTACGGCGCGAAGTACATATTGACTGCGTCCCAGCCTATTGCGCCCGCGAAATGGTTCTGAAGCACGGAGGTCATCTTAAGCATGTGCGCAAGCAGCACGTCCGCGTGCTTTGCGGGGTTTGAGACGCTCGTTATCGAAGGGATGTTCAGACCGTAGCGCGCGGTGTAGGCCACGCTCTGCCCAGAGCAGTAGGGGCGGTCCACCATTCCAAGGTCGTGCAGATGGATGTCGCCGCGAAGATGCGCCTCGGCTACGTCCTTTGAAAAGACCTTCGTCAGCGCGTATTCTTTAAGCACCATCTCCGCGATGGAGAGGTTTATAGACTCCGGATTGTGGCTGGTGTTGCTGTTTTCTTTATTTTTATTGAACATCATCGTTTCAAGGTCGTGCACGGGGAGGCCTATGCGCGAGTGATCCGCCAGCTTCGCGTCGAGGCCGCGCTGGAAGAGCTTCACATTTACCATGTCGCGGATGATGGAGGTTGTGACGTTGGTGCGCCCGTATTTCAGCAGCTCCTCTTCAACCTCTATGGCGATGGCCTCGGCCGTCGAAGGCTCCGTGCCGGCCTCCACGATCAGCGCGTCGCGTATCCTGCTTGCGTCCCAGGGGGAACGTTCCTCCTGCGCAAGAGCGTCGACCATAAGCGCGAGGTCGGTAGATTCTCCATAAGCGTTGAACAGGCTTCCCTGTCTGCCAAAATTGTTGTCGTTATTCATTTCGGTGCGCCTCCTTGTCCTCCAAGAGCCTTGTAATCTCGTTCGTAAAGCTCGAAATATCCGTAAATTCTCTGTAAACCGATGCAAATCTGACGTAAGCCACTTTATTTATCTTGCGGAGCTCCTCCGCCGCGCGTTCGCCGAGCGTCGTGGTCGATACCTCGCCCTGCCCGGAGGCGCGCACCTGTTCTTCTATCCTGGCCGCGGCCGCCTCCAGCGTTTCAAGCGCGACCGGCAGTTTTTCACAGGCGTGCTGAAATCCGCGAATGAGCTTGTCGCGGTCGAAGGCCTCACGGCGTCCGTCCTTCTTGACGACCCAGAGGTAGCTTTTTTCTTCAAGCCTCTCGTATGTGGTAAAGCGGCTCTGGCACTCAGGGCATTCGCGCCGCCTTCTGTTGACGCGCCCCTCGTCGGCGTTTCGCGTTTCAATGACTCTAGTTTCGGGAGCTCCGCATACGGGGCATCTCATTTTATATTCCTCCAGCCGCTATATCTGTTCAGCTAAATCATTATAACACTATATGTAGAGTTGTGCCCCATGATTTGCGCAAAAACCGCGCGCAATGAGGCGGCAGGATTATCTTTGAAAAACGGCCTACATCACCAGCTGAATAAAATTCCAGAAGAGTTTCGCGCCATAAAAAATAATGACGGCGCCGCATACGATGTTTATAATTCGCAGCGTTTTGTCCGTGAACTTCGCGCTGAAAAAAGAGATGACGGCGCTCACCGAGGTAAACCAGAGGCATGAGGCAACGGCCACGCCCCATATAAATTTGACGCCCTCGGCCGGAGGCAGCGACGCTTTGAAGGCGCCAAGCATCATCGTACCGTCTATGAGCGCCTGCGGATTGAACCAGGTGACGACGCAGGCGGTGGAGACGACCTTCCAAAGCGGCATATCGACATTCGCCATGCCGCTCATCGAACTTTTCGCGCGCAGCAAAGAAAAGCCTATGTAGACGACTATGACGCTTCCGACAAACAAAACGAGCGTTTCAAGCAGCTTTGAGCGCTCCATCACAGCGCCTATGCCGAAAAAACAGGCGAGGGCGAGAGTCACGTCAAAGAAAATAACTATCAGCACCGTCATGCAAAGACGCTTTTTCGGCTGCGTCAGCGCCGTGTTGATGACAAAAAGATTTTGCAGCCCGATGGGCGCAACGTACGCAAGCCCCATAATCAATCCCTGAATAAAATTCCCCATACAAAAACACGCCCTTTATCAATCAATGCCGCTCTGAATTATAATTTGACGGGGCGGTTTTGTCTCTAACCAGCAGCTTAAATCAAAACGCAGGCCGCGCCATGATCTTCATTTGCTTGACGCGAGCGTAAATTAAGTATATCTTTTAAAAATATTATTTAAATTCCTCAAGGAGGAAGGTTATCTTGAAAATTGCAGTATTAGTTAAGCAGGTACCCGCGGTGGACACGGTGAAAATAGATGAAAAGACCGGAACCATGATACGCGACGGCGTTGAGGCTGAGCTTAATCCTCTCGACCTTCACGCGGTCGAAGCCGCGGTAAGGATAAAGGAGTCGCGCGCGGCAGGCGACGTGCGGATAACGGCCGTAACGATGGGGCCGCCCGCTGCTCAGAAGGCCGTCAAGTACGCGATAGCGATGGGCTGTGACGACGGGCTGCTGCTCTCCGACAGAAAGTTCGGCGGCGCGGACACGCTCGCTACGGCGCGCACACTGGCCGCCTCTCTTAAAAAGAGCGGACCGTTTAGCCTTTATCTTGCGGGCGAACGCGCGACGGACGGCGAAACGGGGCAGGTCGGCCCCGCCTGCGCGCAGATGCTGGGCATCCCCGCGCTCACATACGTCAGCGCCATCGAGGAGCTGACGGAGGAAAAAATCCGCGTCGTGCGTTCCATCGAGGGCGGACATGAGACGGTCGAAGCGGCGCTTCCCGCAATGGTCATCCCCGTAAAAGAGATGAACGTCCCGCGCCTGTGTACGCTCGGCGGCAAGCTGCGCGCGAAGGCGGCGGATATCCCGCTTGAAACCGCGGAGGCGCTTCACCTCACAGCGGAAAACGCAGGACTAACCGGCTCCGCAACGCAGGTTGTAAACGTCACATACCCAAAGGTGACGCGCCACGGACGAAAGGTGACGGCGGCGGACGGATTTGACGACGCCGTAAAAGAGATAATGGCCGCCCTTGAAGAAAAGGGCTGCTTTGAGGAGGCGGAATAATGGTAGTTTCTGAAGTCTGGACGCTGGCGGAGGTAAGAGACGGGGCCATCCATCCCGTTTCCCGCGAACTTCTCGCGTGGGGGCGCGAGCTTGCGGATTCGCTTTCCGCGCCGCTTGCGAGCGTAGTCCTTGGATGCGGCGCGGCGGAGCAGGCAAAATCGCTCTTTGCCTACGGAGCGGACAAAGTATACATAGCCGAAGCCCCCGAGTTTAAAAATTTCAAAGCCGACATCGAGGTCGAGACTCTTTCCGCGCTCATTGAGCAATACAAGCCCTCCATACTGATAGCCTCCGCCACGACGCAGGGCAGGACGCTCATGCCGATGCTCTCCGCGCACCTAGGCTGCGGCCTCACCGCGGACTGCACCGAGATGAAGATAGACCCGACGACAAAACGCCTCATCCAGACGCGTCCCGCCATCGGCGGGAACGTCATGGCCGACATAAAGACGAAAGGCCGCGACCCGCAGATGTGCACGGTGCGCCCGAAGTCAAAACGTCCGCTTTCACCCGACAAAAACAGGACCGGGGAAGTGGTTCTCTGCCCTCCCACGAAAAACACGCTGCGCTCGCTAATAGAATTTATCGGTTTTGAGCCTGAAAAACGGTCGGCCTTCCGTTGCAGGAGGCTGAGATAATCGTTTCCGGCGGCAAGGGCATGAAGAGCGCGAAAAACTTCGCAAAACTCGAAGAGCTGGCACGGCTGCTCGGCGGCACGGTAGGCGCGTCGCGCATGGCGGTCGACTTGGGCTGGGCGCCATACTCCGCGCAGGTAGGGCTTTCGGGAAAATCCGTGACGCCGCGTCTGTACCTAGCCTTCGGAATATCCGGCGCGGTGCAGCATATAGCCGGAATGTCCGCGGCTGAGACGATAATTGCGGTAAACCACGACCCCGAAGCGCCCATAT
The DNA here is from genome assembly GCA_036655895.1 of Cloacibacillus sp. Classification (NCBI taxonomy): domain Bacteria; kingdom Thermotogati; phylum Synergistota; class Synergistia; order Synergistales; family Synergistaceae; genus Cloacibacillus; species Cloacibacillus sp. The sequence goes on from JAVVPF010000013.1 coordinate 13,451, forward strand.
TCCGCGTAGCCGACCTGAGCATACAGGGCGACGCGATGGAGATACTAAACGCGCTCATCACGGAGATCAAGAGGCTCAAAGGCAAAGACTGATGGAGCCTTACGGAAAGATAACCGAGTCCGTATATAAAGAGCTTCTTGCAATAACAGGACCGGCGGGCGTCGTGATAAACGACGCCGACGCGCTGGACAATTACGCATGGGACCAAGCCGGACGCATCTGGGGACACATGCCGGAGGCGGTAGTAAAACCGGCGGATACGGCGCAGGTGAGCGAGGTAATGAAGCTTGCCTCCCGTCTGCGCATACCTGTGACGCCGCGCGGAGCAGGCAGCGGGCTCAACGGCGGCGCCGTGCCCGTGGCCGGAGGCATAGTGCTCTCGCTTGAACGCATGAACCGCATACTTGAGATAGACCCGATAAACCGCGTCGCAGTGACAGAGCCGGGCGTAGTTACGAACGATCTCTGCCGCGCCGCGGCCGACGCCGGCTTTCTCTACGCCGGATACCCGATGAGCACGGAAACGAGCTTCATCGGAGGAAACTTTGCAACAAACGCGGGCGGCGGCAAGGTGATACGCTACGGCTCCACGCGCCGCCACGTGCTGGGCGCGGAGGTAGTGCTGCCATCAGGCGAGATAATGGAGCTGGGCGGCCGCTACCGCAAGGAGACTTGGGGCTACAGCCTGCTGAACCTTCTTGCGGGCAGCGAGGGCACGCTTGCCGTAGTCACAAAGCTCATCGTAAACCTTGAACCCAAGCCGGGGCGCACGGTCAATCTGCTTGCCTGCTACCCAACACTGGAACAGCTCGTTGAGAGCGTGGCGAAGGTCATAGGCACGGGCCGGCGCATAATCTCATGCGAATTTATGGACAAAACGCTGGTAGAATGCACCACGGAGTATCTCGGCTGCACGCTGCCGGAACAGCGGCGCAGCGAAGGCTATCTTCTGGTACAGGTCGAGGGCGAAACGGACGAGCAGCTTGAGGAGGCCTACGAAAAGGTAGGCTCCGTCTGCATGGAGTGCGGCGCCTTCGAGGTCTTCGTCGCGGAAAGCCGCACAGACTCCGCCGCCATGTGGAACGTGCGCCAGAACGGCCTTGAAGGGATACGCGCGCGCGACCCGCACGCCTGCGCCTCCGGCGACTTGATGGTGCCGCTTTCGGCTGTGCCGCAAATGATAGGCCGCATAAAAGAGATAAGCGCCGAATGGGGCATCGAGCTTGGCATAATCGCCCACATAGGCGACGGCAACATCCACCCCATCCCGATGAAGCCGCAAAATATGAGCCCGGAGGAATGGGCGGTATATGCGGAAAATTTCTTCACCGCGCTGATACGCGAGGCGATAGCGCTGGGCGGCGTCGGCAGCGGCGAACACGGCGTAGGCCATGTGAAGCAAAAGGTCCTCATGGAAAGCAAAAGCGCGGCGGAGCTTTCTGTGCTGCAGGGCATAAAACGCGCCTTCGACCCGCAGAACATAATGAACCCCGGAAAGATGTTCTCGCCCCTCGCGCATAACGATTAAAAAGTTGACGCAGCACGGAGCGTTTGACCGCATTATTGACCATGGCCTTAACCTATTCGGCCACAAAAACGATCTAGTTTTCTCACCTGTAAAAGCCCCCGAAAGCTGCACGGGGGCTTTTGTTATGACTTATTGGCGCCTAATTGACGATTTGCCTGCTTAGTAGAGCCCAGCTGCCAATGGGACGATGATCACTGTGGCAAGGCCGGATACCGCTATCGCGAGGCTGCTCATAGCACCTTCCACTTCACCCATTTCAAGCGCTTTCACCGTGCCGATGGCGTGCGCGCCGGTGCCCACGGCAAGGCCCTTCGCAACGGGGCTTTTTATCCCGCAAAGCTTTATAAGCGGCTCTGCTATGATGTTGCCCAGTATCCCCGTTATTATTATGGCGACTACCGTTATCGTCACTATACCGCCCGCCTCTTGGCTCACCCCCATACCTATTGCCGTAGTTATCGATTTTGGCAGAAGCGTCACGTAGACGGTGTGCCCCACGTCTAAACGCTTTGCCATTACGAAGATGCTTACTGCGTTTGCCGCCACTCCCGCGCAGATGCCGCAGGCGATGGCAAGCGCGTGGCGCTTCAGCATTTCGGTCTGTTTATAAAGGGGGATGGCGAGGCAGACTGTGGCAGGAGTCAGAAAGTAGCTTAGGTATTTCGCGCTTTGATCGTAGCTCGCGTACGGGATGCCGGAAAAAAAGAGCAGCGCGATTACGAGCGCGACTGCGATGAGAAGGGGGTTCATAAGCGCGACGTTCCACCTGCGGCGGGCGAGGCAGCCTATCATGTAGGCTCCGACGCTGATCGTCAGCCCAAAATAGAACGAATTTTCAACGAGTGTTCTCATTGTTTTTTCTCCGGGCGCAGGTTTATTATGAGATCCGCCGCCTTTCCGGTGACAGCCATTACGATGACGGTAGATATGACTATGATGAGCGTAAGCGGCAGAAAAAGCGGACGTATGACGTCGTACTGCTCCAGAAGGCCGACCGCGGCAGGAATGAACATCATAGGCATGGCCTCTATTAGAAAAGAACCAAAGTCTTCGACCTCTGAGAGCTTCAGGATGCCGGCGCAGAGCGCGGCAAAGAGAATGAAGAGGCCGTAGACGCCCGCGGGAACTGGCAGCGGCAGCAGCATGTTGAGCAGTTCGCCTATGAGCGTGATAAAAAAGATGATGAATATCTGTTTTGCGTATTTCATTGTTTTAAAGAAACTTCTTTCTGTTTGCAGATGACGGACCCGCGCTTTGTTTATTTATAGAGGATGCCCAGGCCGGCGCATACCGCGGCTGTGGCTGTACTGGCGCGCATGATGCGCTTGCCGAGCGAGACGGGGCAAAAACCTTCGTCGACGAGCCGTTTGCTTTCGTGCGGCGACCAGTCTCCTTCGGGGCCGATGGCTATGGCTACGTGGCCCGCTATCTCTATATCGCGCAGCGGCTTTGTGTCGGGCGCAAGAAGGGCCGCAAGCCGCTGTTTCGGCAAAGAGTCAAATGGAAATTTTTCAAATTCTACCGGCTCAAAGAGCTGCGGAGGGACGGAGGCGGAGGCCTGTTTTGTCGCCTCGTCCAGTATTTTGCGCCAGCGTTTCATTTTTTCGGCCATTTTTGATGGTTCAAGGCGCGGTACGCTGCGTTCGCAAAGCAGAAGGCGCACGGCGTAGACGCCTGTTTCAGCGGAAAAACGCAGCGCGTCGTCTAGCTGGTCGTTTTTCAAGAGCGCAAGCAGCAGTTCTATCTTTGGCGCAAAGGCCTCTTCGCGGCTGCGTGATATTTCACGTGCGTACAACTCTTCGCCGTCGCATTCAAGCTTCAGCTCTATTTTTTCGCCGTCGAGCAGTCCTTCGACGAGCGAGCCGGTGTAGCAGCGGCGAACGCGGACGAGGTGATGGGCCTCCTCCGCGTCTATATGCCACAGGCCGTTATTTACGGTGCATCGCTCAAGCCTTAGCCTTGGCTGCGACACCCCACCATTCTCCTTTTACCAGCTCTTCGACCGGCTCCATGCCGGCCTCTTTGAGCGCCGCGAGAAACTGCGGCTTTTCTTTTTCAAGCATTCCTGAGAAGAGCGCAACTCCGTTTTTACCTATGACCGCAGGCACGTCGTGGACGAGCTGGCAGTTTGGCTCGATGAGGATGTTCGCTGTCAGCAGCTCAGCCTTATGTCCGAAGTCACGGAGCAGGTCTCCGACCGCAAGGTCGGTGTTAGCGTCGGAAAGGTCGTTCAGCGCAAGGTTGCTGCGCACCTCTTCTATGACGGCTGGGTCTATGTCGCGCGCGTAGGCCTTTTTAGCGCCGAGTTTCAGCGCGCCGATTGTCAGTATGCCGGAACCGGTTCCGATGTCCGCCGTGGTCATCCCCTCGCGGATATATTTTTCCATCAGTTCAAGCACTATCTGGGTGCTTTCGTGGTAGCCGGTGCCGAAGGCGCTTCCGGGATTTATGTAAAGAGGCGTCCTGCCTTCCGGCTCCGTTCCCTTATGCCACGGGGCGAGCACCACGAGGCCAGTGCCTACTGGAAGCGGCGGAAAGGCGTCCTGAGCCGCTACGTGCCACGGCTGGTTGTCTATTTTTCCTGAATCCTCTATCTCTACCTGCGGAAATTCTTTCATCGCGCCAAGCAGCAGGTCTTTCCAGTGCGCAAGCTCCTCGTTGCTTCTGTAGTACATGCGCAGCCGCGACTGCCCGTCAGGAAGCTCCTGAGACTCGGTCCCGATGCTACCCGAGATGTCCGCCAAAGAGAAAAGTATCTCTTCTTCGTCGGCACATGCCTTTATTGTTATATACCACCAATAACTGTCTTTTACCTGCACAGCATTCAGCCCCTTTCAAGAACGCACTGGTTATTGTAACGCATAAATTCATAATAGCATAAGGTCAATTTATATGAAAAAATAAAAACAGACGCGCGGATGATTTCCACACGTCTGTCGTCTTATTGCGAGTGATGCTTGCGTTATTTTTTCTTGCCGCCCAGATAGGCCGCTTCGATCTCCGGGTTTTTCAAAAGGTCTTTTGAATTGCCCTCCATCGTGATGACGCCGGTCTGGATGACGTAGGCGCGGTGGGAAAGCTGAAGCGCTTTCTTCGCGTTCTGCTCTACTATCAGTATCGTCATGCCGAGCTTTTGATTGACCTCTGTCAGTTCTTTGAATATTTCGTTGATTATGATAGGGGCAAGTCCAAGCGAAGGTTCGTCAAGCAACAGGACGCGAGGCGCCGCCATCAGCGCGCGCCCAATGGCGAGCATCTGCTGTTCGCCGCCGGATAGCGTTCCCGCGTACTGGCTCTTGCGTTCGAGCAGCCTCGGGAATAGCTGGAAGACGCTTTCTTTGAGATGTTCTATCTGAGCCTTGTCTGAGAGCGGGAAGGCTCCCATCTCAAGGTTTTCAAGAACTGTAAGCGGCGCGAAGACTTTGCGTCCTTCCGGCGAAAGGCTTACGCCGGCGGTGACGACCTGGAAGCTCTTTGACGGCAGTTCTTTGCCGTCAAGCAGCACCTTGCCGCCCGCTCTAGGCTCGTCGCCCATGATGGCTTTCATCATGGTTGACTTTCCAGCGCCGTTTGCGCCGATGACCGCGACGATCTCACCGGGATAGACGTCAAGCGACGCTCCCTTTAGAGCCTGGATCGCGCCGTAATTGACGACGAGGTTTTGTACGGAGAGAATTGGTTTTTTTTCTTCCATAACGCTACTCCTCCTCTCCAAGGTAGGCCTTGAGCACTTCCGGGTCGCTCTGTATCTGCTCCGGGTTGCCCTCCGCAATTTTTGCGCCAAAGTTCATGCAGACGATATGAGGGCATATCGCCATGACCATGTCCATGTGGTGCTCAATGAGCAGGATGGTAAGGTCGAAATCCTTATGGATAGCCCTTATCAGACCGTTCAGATGCTCGACTTCGTCGGCGTTCATTCCGGCGGCCGGTTCGTCAAGCAGAAGAAGCTCGGGGCGCAGCGATATTGCGCGCGCTATCTCAAGTCTGCGCTGAAGGCCGTAAGGAAGAGTTCCCGCGGCCTGGTCCGCGCGGTCGGCTAGGCCCACACGCTCAAGAAGTTCCATGCTCTCGCCGCGCGTCTTTTTTTCCATTCCGCTCCAGCGGCCCACATGGGTGAGCGCCTCGGCGAAAGAATAGGTGTAATGCTGCTGCGCCGCGGTCATGACGTTTTCAAGCACCGTTGAGGCCGCAAAGAGGCGCAGGTTCTGGAAGGTGCGGGCTATACCTTTGCGGATGACCTGATAGGTCTTCAGCTTGTTGAGATTTTCACCCTTGAAGTTTATCTGTCCGCTTGTTACGTCGTAGACGCCGGTGACAAGGTTGAAGATGGTCGTCTTTCCAGCGCCGTTAGGCCCGATGAGGCCGGCAAGCTCGCCCTTTTGGATGGTGAAGCTCATGTCGCGGACAGCCTGAACGCCGCCGAAGGCCTTGTTTACATCTTTTAGTTCAAGAACGGGGGCAGTCATTATCTGGCTCCCTCCTCTGCCGTGTCAGTCTTTTTTTTCTTTTTGAAAAGCCCTTTGATGTAGGACGCGGTAAGTTCGCTCGTGCCCATGATGCCCTCAGGACGCAGCACCATTACAAGCACAAGGACAAGTCCGTATACGAGCATACGGTACTGTGAGATGGGACGGAATAGCTCCGTTACAAGCGTCAGGATCGTCGTGCCGAGCAGGCATCCGCTCATTGAGCCGAGGCCGCCGAAGACGACGATGGAGACAAGTTCCGTAGACTTCGCCATGTCGAACATTACCGGCTGGATGAAGGACATGAATCCCGCAAGCAGCGCGCCCGATACTCCGCAGTAGAAGCCGGAGATAGCGAGGCTGAGCACGCGGTAGTGCGCCGTGTTGAAGCCAAGCAGCGAGGCTGCGACATAGTCGTCGCGGCAGGCCTTGAAGGCTCGTCCGTAACTGCTGTAGACGATGAAGAACATGCCTATCGTCATTATGAGCAGGAACCCGATCGCCACTGGCATCGTAGTGAATCCTTCGATGCCGGGATAGCCGCGCGCGCCGCGCGTTACGGAGTTCCAGTTTTCGATGATGAGGCGTATAGCTTCGCCAAGCCCGAGAGAGGCGATGGCGTAGTAGTCTCCGACAAGCTTCAGCGTCGGGATGCCTATCAGGTAGGCGAATACCATAGCAAGTATGCCGCCCGCTATTATCGCAAGCACATAATGCACGCCGTATTCAACTGTGAGGATAGCCGCCGTATAGGCTCCTATCGCCATATAGCCGGCATGTCCCAGCGTGAATACGCCGGTGAAGCCTGTAAAGAGCGATACCCCAAGGGCAGCTATGCAGTTGATCGCAAGGAGAGTTATAATACCTCCGGCATAACCTTCCATATAAGCACCCTACACTTTCTCGCCGACGGACTTACCGAAGAGCCCCGTCGGGCGTATTATCAATGTGATTATCAGTATTCCAAAAACGACGAGGTCGCGGAACTGGCTGGATATGAATCCCGCCGTGAGCATCTCTGCGACTCCAAGAATGAGGCTTCCGACCACAGCGCCGGGAAGCGAGCCAAGGCCGCCTATGACCGCCGCGACGAAGGCCTTCGTCGTTATCATGCCAAGCTGCGGATAGAGCGTGTAGCGGACGGAGAGGAATATGCCGCCGACGCCGGCAAGCAGACCTGCCACGAAGAAGACGATGGAGATGAGCCGGTTGACATTGACGCCCATGAGTCCGGCCGTCTTAAGGTTGTATGAAGCCGCGCGTATGGCAAGGCCCCATTTTGTCTTTACAAGGAAGAGCTGAAGTCCCGCGAGGAAAACGACCGCCGTCACGAGCGAGAGGATGTCAAACGCGCTTGTTGTGGCCAGTCCGAAGAAATTTACCGGATCAGTCGGGATGACGGGGGGCAGAGCGCGGAAGCGGCCGCCGACCGTGACCACGAAAATATTCTCAATAACGATGCTCATGCCCATTGAAGCGATGAGCATATAGAGCGTGATGGGCGTGCGTTCTCTTATCGGGCGATAGGCCAGACGTTCAACAACGATGGCGGAAACTCCAGCTCCGATAAGCGCCGCGATGGAGGCCACCCAGATATTCGCTCCGCCTGAACGGAGTACGAAGTAACAGATGTAGCCGCCGATGACGAGAAATCCGCCGTGTGCAAAGTTGGAGAAGAGCAGTACAGAGTAAACCAGTGAATAACCGACTGCGATAAGAGCGTAGACCGAACCTAACGACAGTCCGTTGATCAACTGCTGGATAAAGGTATCCAATTACAACACCTCAGCCTTTCCGTGTCCCCAAGTGGTAGCTATGGGATATTTTCTGAAAAAAGCCCAAGGTCCGTTTGTGGACCTTGGGCAGTGGCACTATCTCAGTTTATTTGGGTTCAACCTTCTTGTAGAACTTTGTTTTAAGGTCGTCGCCGACTTTAAGGATTATGCCGGCCTTGTTGAGCGGGTTATGGGTCTTGGGGTCGATCGTAAGCGTAGCGTGATGCAGTTTAAGTCCCTTTGTCGCTTCGAGAGCCTTAGCTATCGCGGGGCCTTCGGCTTTGCCGGCGCGTTTGATGGCGTCGATGAGCCAGTACATGCCGTCATAGGCCATTGTGCCGTTTACGAATTCTTTGCAGTCGTCCTTGTAGACTTCCTTGTAACGCTTGAATATCGGCGCCATTCCGGGGTCGTCAAGGTAGGTATGGTTGACGTAATAGGTGCCCTTCATTGCGGGGCCTGCTATTTCGTTCATGAATTCAGCATATCCGTCGCCGCCGACGATGACAGCCTTAAGTCCGAGTTCCTGAGCCTGTTTGATGGCGAGCGCCATGTCTTTGCCCATGCCCGGCAGGAAGAGGACGTCTGCGCCGGAGTTCTTGATCTTTGTAAGCTGAGCGCGGAAGTCGACGTCCGTCTCACGGAAGCCTTCGTCAGCTACGATCTTGCCGCCAAGTTTCTCATAATCTTTTACGAAGAACTCACGAAGTCCCTGAGCATAGTCGGAACCTACGTTGTAAAGGATTGCGGCCTTCTTTTTGTTCAGATCTTTGTAAGCAAGGTCAGCCGCGAGAGCGCCCTGATACGGGTCTGTGAAGCAGATACGGAAGGAATAGGGGCGTACATTGCCTTTGTTGTCAACTGTGACGAGGGGGTTCGTGCCAACCGTTGATATCTGGGGGGTCTGTCCCTTCGCAACGATGGGAGCGGTCGCGATATTGATGCCGCTTGAGTTGGCGCCTACGATAGCGCAGACTTTGTCGCTTTCGATCATACGACGAACAGCGTTGACTGCGTCTTCATTACGTGTTTTTGTGTCATAAGGAATTAGTTCGATCTTGCGTCCGAGAATGCCGCCTTTGGCGTTGATGTCCGCTACGACCATCTTAGCCATGTTGACTTCCGTGATGCCGTACTGCGCGTAGTCGCCTGTCAGAGCGGCCAGATAGCCGATCTTAATGGGCTCCGCCGCAAAAGCCACGCCCGCCGCGCAAATCACAAAGATGATCGCCAGTAAAGCCAGTACTTTTTTCAATATAGTGCACCTCCATATTGTAGTGTGTATCAGCTTGTCGCTTCCTCTATTTTATTATCTAGTTAAGCATATGTAAAGGAAATAGCGAAAGGTTATTTTGGTTAATAATAATTAATGAATTGAACATAAGAGCGAGTTCACTTTTTTGAAGCAATATTTATTTATAAGACGACAGTCGAACCCGTAATTATTACAACAAAACAAATAACAGACAACTCATAAGGCTGCCGTAAACAAAAAAAGAGTCTCCCGCACGGGGAAACTCTTTTGATATTTCAGTTGATTTTTTATTGTCAGCTGTTGACGTTAGCCATTGCGTCTGAGTCTCACACCAGGCTGTAGCTCAGCAAGCGTGGCGTAATATCAGCAGGGCTTCTTAGCACCAGAAATTAGCGTCTTTCTTATTTTTTGCCGCGCTTTCTAAACATAAGCCCCGTCATAAGAATGGCCCCCAAGAGCAAATTCAAATCAAACACTTCGCATCCACCACCGCTACCGCCGGATGAACTCTCTTTTGTAATATGAGCGCCAGCCCACAAAGCACCAGTATCCAGCACATTATCCGCCTTACCGTCTGGAAGCACGATCTTCCCTCCGTTGCCGTAAGAAGGAGCGCCGGAATCGTTATAGAGATAGAAATCTATCATTACCGTCGCCCTATCCTTATCTCCGATCACAAATGCTTTACCAGTTTTGAGAGCATCAGCGAGTGAGACTACGCCTTTGGGGCCGATAAGCTCCACGCTCTTCGCTGCTCCGCGTGGAACGACATTAAGCGAGAAGCCGCTCTTCACTTTTTCCACAGAATTATCAAAGATTTTATAGGCATCATTCTGCAGCTCCACCGTATAGCGAACCTTCACAAGGTTGCCAGCACTCAGGTCCTCCGCGGCCAAGTCACCATAGACCCTGACGCCTGGCACGGACAATGCGGCTGCTCCACTGTCCAAAGCTTCAGGGCGCCCGCTTGAAAGATCCTCTTCAGTATAAAGGATCGGCGTATACTTCTGCGGTGGGTACGGCGAAGGCAACTTAAGGTTAGCTGGGCGCACCGTCCATTCCGAGATACCAAGAATATTTGCGACATCATAAGAGGCCGCTATATTGACTTTGCCAGCTCCAGGCGTCCCGCCTTTACCATATACCGCAAAACCATTATATTATTCTGCAAAGTTTATAAGATCGCAACTTCCTCCTGAAATTCTTGGTATCATTAAAGATCAACCAATGATGCTGACTCTCCAATAAGGACCGTGTTCATCAGCGATTCTGCAAACCCACCTTTTTTGAGCAGTGGGTCGACCTTTTTCACACCGCTACTTGTAGTCGTCGTATTCGTTGTACTCATCAAAAAAGCCGTGTTCGTTAACACCAGCCTGATCGTATACATTGGGACCATTAACTGGCATATCAGGCGTAGCAGTCATCCTATAACTGTCGTGTGTCCAAGTCCACTTCCAGCCATAAGAAGGATCAACTATGGTCTGCGCCTTTCTATACAATAACCTACCGAATATAAATCTAGTTGTTTTTTAAGATTAAGGTGTGATTGGCTAAACAGCCACCCAATAACATCATTGCTCCGCTTACTTCACACTAACAGAAACGCTACAAAAAAGCGTAGACGCCATACTGCTGGCGCCTACGCTGGTAGATAGATATCAAAAACGGATTGAGAATAACCGCCCCGTATTACCAGTGACGTCGCTTGCTACGTACCATTACTGGGATCACGCCAAGCAGAATCAGTATTCCATATCCTGCCATCGCGCAGCCACTTGAGCCGCCATTATCTACTACGGCAGCTTTCTTAAAAAGCACAACGCCCTTTTCTGCACTAATATTATCCTTTGGAAGTTCTACGAAATTTTCGTTGTTCAGAGAAAGCTCTTCGGCTTTTTCTTCCTTCCAATTCCATGCATACCATTTACCGTCTATATCTGTCTTCGGCAGATATGCTCCAAATGATTTCTTCTGGTTGTTCACCGTAAAAGTGCTCATTGTAATCAGGCTACCAACAGTTTTGCCTGTATATTTTTGTACCTCTTCCTGTGTCAACATAGTTGGGAATTCCACAAAAGTCCCGCTGACCAGAGGCGTTACGTTAGGTACTTCGTATGTATCAAGTTTTTCTGGCTTCATATAACGATATGCGGGATAATCTGCGTTAAGCGCCACCGGCAGGAATCCTTTTTTGCTCTCGCCTATTCTGTTGTACCAGTAGTTACCAAAATTGCGGCAACCCATCGGCTCAACTGTAAGCGCCGCATGCACACTGGCCCACTGATCCATATAGAAGACGAACGTTCCCTTCGGGAAGGTTACAGTTTTTTTGGCAAGCTCCACTCCGGTAATGCCGGTTTCAAGTTGCGAGACGGTTATTTCAAATCCATCCCTGCCAATGAAATTGACATTTTTACCAAATGCAGTGACCTTGTACGCCTCCACCTCTACAGTCGTATCTTTTGCTAGGCGTTGTATACGCACACCCGTGTTTGCTATTCTAGCAGCAACGGCTGCGTCTGCGGATACGATGTACGCATATGGCCGTTCAACATATGAATACGGAGTATTCTTATCATATGTCACATAACGGGAGCGGCTTACCCGTGCGGGGAAGTAATCTGCTGAGACTATTGGCTGGTCAGGAGATGACGGATCTCTAACAAGGCGGAGGATAGGAACACCTTTTTCTCCAGGTATTTCTACATCTACGGATACAGGATCACCGTTCATCAGTTTTACTACAAGCTTGCTTCGGTCTGTAGCCATCGTTTTACGTGCGTCATCCACAGCTTTCTTAAGTTTTGGGCCAAGCTCATCGTCTGCAAAGGCTTTTATCATCGTTTCATAGACAATTTCGTTCGCCTGGATACGGCGTTCGTAATTGGTAGTCACACCTCCGCTAGGCGTGCGCGATTCTGAAAGAAGCCCGAACGCGCCTTTAAGACGTCCTGCCGTATCTGTTATGCCCTCTTCTGGATTGCCTTCCTGAATATCAGTATAGGCAACGGGATATTTGTCGCTTGAAGTAAACTTAGTACCATCCCAGTACTCTGCTTTCCCTTTTGCTGTCGTGCCGCTTCCAATATAAAACCACCACTCGAGTCCTTTCTTGCGAAGGGCCGTCTTGACAAGGTTTTCCAACGATTTATCCCCATCGTGCGCAAGAACGTTGAGTTCTTCTGGTGTGTTGGGATTGTTTGTAAAGAGCGTGGTTATATCGAATTTGTAGAACGTGCCGGTAGTCACTTTATCTCCCATTTGATGCGCATCGGCAATAAAATGGGGCTCATAAGCATTGACCATTCTGTGCATGAGGCGTGTAATGGGAGACTCAAAACCGGTATTATCTCTGTTCTGATCAAGACCGCCGCTATCATTGGCCCAGTCAAACTCTGTTCCATTGGCTTTGTAACGGCGCGGCTTTACGGTATCAGTGCCACGCTGGTACTTCCACAAACCATCGAGATTATAGCGTGGCCATATTATCACTGTAACCTTATCAAGAAGTGGGGTGAGATCTCCGTCTGCCAAGCGTTTGGCAAGAACAAGCATCGCTTCACTGCCAGCAATCTCTCCGCCGTGTATTGAAGCCTCGATCCACACAATCGGCTTACCCAGTGCCTTGACATCTTTGGGGTCAAATACGGCAGTGCTGCTAAAAACCAACAGAGGGGATTTAAAAGTCCTTAGCGGCTCCCCAAGACCCGGAGGTGAATTTTTATTATCATACGTAGCGAATTCGCTGACATAACGCATTTGCATGTGAGTTTTTGGAAGGGATTCAAGGTAGGCCTCCATATCTTCCTGAGAGGTTACACGGCCTATCTCTCCCATTGCAGTTGAGCTATAGCCTTCATGCGTAAAAGTAGGGATGTCATATTTTACTCTATTTACGTTAAAATAATCTTCCACAACTTTTGGATATTTTTTGTAACCAGCGGCAGCATCACTGCTTCCGCCATTGTACCCACCCCACTCAATAACCGGATAATTTGAGGCAATCGCCGGATAAATAGCGAGAGCAGCTATAAGCGCAACTAAAATACCGATGTGTTTCTTCAACTCTTAGCACCTCCAATGATTTGTGTTAATTTACGTTGTTTGGTGTTGTACACTGTCGGGATCCTATTTGCACCTCCTCTTTCCCATAAATAATTATCTATAAGGCCATCACAACTAAAATTATCGTATGTATCGGAAAAACAAACAGAATTTAAATCAACTATTAGCCTATACCACATTAATGGCAACATTTATGTAACTTTATACAATTAATGCATGGCGACAATCATAAATTACAGTATATATATTGTCAATATTTTATATTTTCATAACGTTATAGTTTATATACTCACAAATCATACGAAGCAATGATTCTACAATACCCTTTATATCTAGTTTATAAACAAAAGAATATAATGTTGCACATGCTTTAGTGATGTTTCTGTAAAACTCACTATAGAGTGCAAATGGTATATTAACCGAGTTTGCACCCTTGAATTAACGTTTTTCAAATTTACTAGAGTTCTCGACCAAAAATTACATAATGAAATCAGCAGAAATACTGTGGATATTGTTCATCCATATAAAATAAAAACCTCACTCATGATACATCGCTAGTCTCCATCCCCAACTGCTGCTTACTCTGGCATCTGCTAAAACGGCCTATAGAAACAAAAAAAGAGTCTCCCGCGCGGGGAAACTCTTTTGATATTTCAGTTGATTTTTTATTGTCAGCCGTTGACCTGCTGGCCCGTTTCTTTGGCGAGTTCCCTGATGATGGAACGTTCCTTTTCTGTGAGCGTCTTGGGCACTTTGACCTTGACCAGTATGTTCATGTCGCCGTTCGCCTTGCCCTTTATGCGCGGCATTCCGCGGCCCTTTATGCGAAGCTTGGAACCCGCCTGAGTGCCCGCGGGAATGTCAAGTTTTTCGGTGCCGTCGAACGTCTCCACCTTTGCCTCACAGCCAAGCGCCGCCTGCGGGTAGGATATTTCAATGGTGGTGTTGAGGTCGTCTCCCTTGCGCGTGAATCTCGAATCCGGCAGCACTTCCGTAAGTATGAAGAGGTCGCCTGACGGGCCGCCGTTTATCCCGGCTTCGCCTTTGCTTGAGACTCTGAGGCGCGTGCCGCTGTCAACGCCCGCTGGTATCTTCACCTCTACGGTCTGCACGCGCTTCACGCGGCCCTTGCCGCGGCATTCGGTGCATACTTTATCGATTTTCTTGCCTTTGCCGCCGCAGGCGGAACAGGTGACGTTCTGCTGCATCTGGCCAAAGGGCGTATTTACAACTTCATGGAGCTGGCCCGTGCCGTGGCAGTGCGGACAAGTCTCAACTTTTGTGCCGGGCTCCGCGCCGCTTCCCGCGCAGTGCTTGCAGGTCTCAAGACGCGGTATCTCCAGCTTGCGTTTTGTGCCTTTATAGGCCTCTTCGAGCGTGATCTTGACTGTAGCTTCGAGGTCTGCGCCGGCGCGCGGTGCGTTGGGGTTCGCGGAACGCCTTCTGCCTCCGAAGCCGCCGGCTCCTCCCAGAAGGTCTCCGAACAGGTCGCCCAGGTCTTCCTGCGAGAAGGTCTGTCCCTGGCCGCCGAAGCCGCCAAAACCACCGAAGCCGCCTCCCTGGCCGCCGGGCGGCATGTCGCCGACAAAGCCGTACTGGTCGTATTGAGCGCGTTTCTGAGGATCGCTCAGCACTTCGTTCGCCTCGTTTATTTCTTTGTATTTAGCCTCCGCTTCCGCGTTGCCCGGGTTTGCATCGGGATGATACTTCCGCGTTAAAGCACGGTAGGCCTTCTTGATTTCGTCAGCCGATGCTCCCCGGCTAACACCCAATATTTCATAATAGTCTTTTGTACCGGGAGCAGCCATCAGCGCTTCACCTCACCAATAAAATTTTGATTTTCATTTGTACGCCGCAGAAGAGCGGTTTGCGCACGTAATGCCGACTTATCTTTTTTTACTATGCGCCGCACAGGATTATACTCCTGTGCGGCTATTTGTCAAGATTAGTTAAAATTTTGGTGAGGTTGGACTACGCGAGCTTTTCCATCTCGTCGAGGACAAATTTAGCTTCGATTTTGATAGAAGTGGCGTCGTCGCCCTGTGCCTTCTCTTCGAGCTTGGCAAGGCGTTCCTTGAGTTTGATTGCGATTTCGGGCTTTGACGCGCCGGCTGCGGCAAGAGCCGCCTGTGCCTTTGCGATTACTTCTGCTGCTTCTTTGCGGGCTTCTTTAAGATCCATCTCTTTGTTCATCATAATTCTTTTTCCGTCCTTTCAGGCGTCCGCTTTACAGCGGCCGCGTTCCGATGCTATAATTCAGGTAGAGTTTTTTCCGCGTTGCTGTATCCGAAGCGTTCCAGCGTTTCGAATACAGTTTTTTTGTTTCTACTTCAGCTTCGCGATCTCGTCCATTACAAACTTGGCTTCGACTTTGATCGAAGTGGCGTCTGTGCCGGCGAGTTTCTCTTTCAGATGGGCAAGGCGGGTGATGAGCTTAGCTCTGCACGCGGGGCAGCCTGCGCCTGATTTGAGGGCTTTTGCGCCTTCGGCGAGAACTTTTTCGCCTTCCTGGACCGCTGTGGGGAAATCTTCCGCCTTAACTTCTGAGCGGGCCGCGATGTGCTCCGCGAGAAGGTTGAGGGCGTCCACTACGTAGCGGGCCTCGTCTTTGATCGACGCTGCGTTTGTGCCTTCGAGTTTGCGGGAGAGTTTCGCGACTCTCTCCATTACCGTCGCCTGTTCCGGCTTGTCGGTGTTCCCGGCTGTGGCAAGGTATTTCTTAGCCTCGGCCAGCACTGCTTCGCCTTCCATACGCGCGTCCTGAAGATCCTGGACTTTCATCTCTGCTTCCATATTATTCACTACACCCTTTCATTCCTCGTCTATGCCGAGGTTCTTTATGTTGCCTATCTTTCAGCCTTTATCACGGGGTCGCCCCCGCGATAAAGGCAGTCATGCTTATTGGTGAGGATTAGTTGTCTTCCTCGTGGAACTCGGCTTCGACGGTCTCTCCGTCCGGGTTCTCGTCGTGCTGGGGCTTTTCGCTGTGAGCTTCGCCGGCCTGCTGGCCCGCGTTTGACGCATGGGCCTGAGCCGCCTGCGCCAGCACGTTCATCTCATCCATAACATACTTTATTTCAGTCTTTATGGACTCTGTATCTTCGCCTGTCATTTTTTCCTTCAATTTGCCTATTCTCTCGGTGACTTTCGCTGCCGCCGCGGCGTCGGCGCTTCCGGAATCTTTGACGAGCTTTTCAGCCTGATAGACTATTGATTCCGCCTCGTTGCGGGCCTCTATGAGTTCTTTGCGTTTTTTGTCGGCGCTTTCGTTGATCTCGGCGTCGCGGCGCATCTTCTCGATCTCTTCGTCGGAGAGCTTTGAGGACTGGATGGTGATGTTCTGCACCTTGCCTGTCGCCTTGTCCTTAGCTGTAACGTTGACGATGCCGTTCGCGTCGATGTCGAAGGTGACCTCTATCTGCGGGATGCCGCGCGGGGCCGCTTTGATGCCGTCAAGGAAGAAGCGTCCGAGCGATACGTTGTCGCCGGCCATGGCGCGTTCGCCCTGAAGCACATGTATCTCGACCTGGGGCTGATTATCGGCAGCCGTGGTGAATACCTGGCTCTTTGATACCGGTATGGCGCTGTTCTTGTCTATTATCTTTGTAAATACTCCGCCAAGTGTCTCAAGGCCGAGCGAAAGCGGCGTGACGTCTACGAGGACGATGCCCTGCTGTTCGCCGGAGAGGATGGCGCCCTGGATGGCGGCGCCCATAGCGACGCATTCGTCGGGGTTGATGCCCTTTGTGGGCTCTTTGCCCATCAGTTCGCGCACGAGCTTCTGCACCATCGGCATACGCGTTGAACCGCCGACGAGCAGTATCTGGTCGACCTGCGATGCTTCAAGCTTCGCGTCTTTTAAGGCGGTCTTTACGGGGGCGACGGTTCTGTCAAGGAGCGCCTTTGTAAGGTCGTCGAACTTTGCGCGGGTAAGCTTTATCTCAAGATGCTTGGGGCCGTTTGCGTCGGCTGTGATGAAGGGCAGCGAGATGGTCGTCTCGTTCATTGACGAGAGTTCTATCTTCGCCTTCTCGGCAGCTTCGCGCAGACGCTGGGCAGCCATTTTATCTTTAAGAAGGTCGATGCCGTCGCTCTTTTTGAATTCTTCCGCAAGCCATTTTACGACTTCGTTGTCCCAGTCGTCGCCGCCCAGGTGGTTGTCGCCGGCCGTTGAGAGGACTTCAAATACGCCGTCGCCCACGTCGAGGATGGAGACGTCGAACGTGCCGCCGCCCAAGTCGTAAACCATTATCTTGTGGTCGCCCTTTTCAAGGTTGACGCCGTAGGCGAGGCAGGCCGCGGTCGGTTCGTTGATGATGCGCAGCACGTTGAGGCCTGCGATCGTTCCCGCGTCTTTGGTCGCCTGGCGCTGAGCGTCGGTGAAGTAGGCGGGGCAGGTGATTACGGCGTCAGAGATGGGCATTCCGAGGTATTCTTCGGCGTCCTTCTTGAGCTTCTGGAGGATCATAGCGGAGATCTGCTGCGGCGTGTAGGTCTTGCCGTCGACGGTGACGTTTTTATCTGTGCCCATCTCGCGCTTGATGGAGATTATCGTGCGATCGGGGTTTACTATCGCCTGACGCTTAGCCAACTGTCCTACAAGTATCTCGCCGTCTTTTGTGAAGGCCACTACGGAAGGTGTAGTGCGCTGTCCTTCCGGGTTTGGGATAACAGTTACGTTGTCTCCCTCTTTTACCGCTACGCAGCTGTTTGTCGTTCCAAGGTCAATTCCTATTACTTTTGCCATCGTACATTCCACCTTTGACTTGTCTGTTATAAATTTCCCTCTGATTTGAGGTCTATTTTTCTATATTTGGGGCGCTTCTACTTCCGTTTTATTGCCTAATAACCGTTAGGTATATAATCGGCCTCTTTTTAGCTGTTTTCATAGCCTTTTGATATGAAATAAATGATAATTGGCTTTAAAAACATCTCTTGAAAACTAATTCTATTCTTTTTCTTTGCAGGAGCTTATTCCAGCGTCTTATTGCCTAAACGCCGGCAGGCGCAAGCTTAGGTCAGCCGTTGAACTTTCCTACGCGCACCTGAGGCGCTTTTAGAACACGGCCGGCCAGTTTGTAGCCGCGGCAGAGCGCGCCTATGATATGCCCGTCCTTTGAGGGGTCGCAGACAGGCTCCATCGTTACCGCCTCATGCACCGCGGGGTCGAACTCGCCCTCTATGGGGATAAATTCAAGCCCGAGCTTTTCAAGGCCGTCCGAGAACTGCCTTATGACCATCGACATTCCTTTTGCAAGGCTGCTCTCCGGGTCGTTTACCGCGGCGGCCAGCCGTTCGAGATTTTCAAAGACCGGAAGCATCTCGTTGACCGCCTGCTCCGCGGCAAGTTTCGCGTTGCTTTCGCGGTCGCGCTCTATCCTTGATCGAAGATTGAAATAGTCAGCCCTTCCTCGGGCCACCTCCTCCTTCAGTTTTTTGATTTCCTCGTTCAGTTTCTCCGCCTCCGCCTTCACGGCGGGATCCTGCGGGGTCTCCTCCGCCTGAGGGGCGGCCTGAGCCTCCGAAGCCTGAGGCGGCTGGACGGCCGGCTCTTCCTGCATCTGAGGTTCGCTGCTGTGATGATCCTTATGGTTGCTCATCTATTCGGTCTCCTCTTTCACCTGATTCGGAGTCCAGCTTGCGCAGTACTCCGTCTATTGCCGATATGACTTTTTCGTAATCCATGCGCTCCGGGCCGATGACTCCGACCACCGCCTTCTGTCCGCCGGCCTCGCCGGTGGCCGCGACGAGCGCGGAGCTTTTCATGCCGGGGATGCCGTTCTCGTCCCCTATCATTATGTTCATTTCATTGGCGGAACAGCGCCTCACAAGCTCGGCCATGCAGCTTTCCTCTTCAATGAAGGAGCAGAGCGCCTTCATCCGGCCGAGGTCCTGAAAGTCCCTCAGCCCCATGACCTGGCTGATGGAGCCTGTGTAAATTTTGGTGCGCGGCGCTTCCAGCATAGCGTCTATCTCGAGCACCGCCATGACGCATTGTGCATGGCACCGTCCTATTTCGTCGAGCAGCTCGCGGTTGAGCGTTTTTTTTATCTCGCTCCACGCGCGTCCGGAAAAGGTATTGAGCCTGGACGCCAGCGCGTCGAGTTCTTCCTGCGGGACGTCGGCCGGCATATCTATAAATTTCTGATGCACGAGGCCGCCCTGGAGCACCACCAGCAAAAGCACCTGCCGCTCGCTCATCCTCACAAAGTTGACGTGATGGAAGCGCACCGTGTCCAGCGGCGTGATGGCCGCTATGCCTATGTAGTCGGAGGCATGGCTTAGCATGTCAGAGGCTGATTCAAGCATTCTTTCCAGCCCCTGCCTGTGTTCCATCATCTTTTTTAGTAATTTTACAGACGGGCCGGCAGTAGTTACACGTTGAAGTACTGAATCCACATATAGTCTATATCCCTGAGTTGTCGGGATCCTTCCCGAAGAGGCGTGCGTCTGTTTCAGAAAACCCAGGTCCTCAAGGTCGGACATTTCGTTTCTTATGGTTGCGGAGCTGCGCCCTGTCAGATACCTCCGGGAGACCGTTCGGGAGCCGACCGTTTCGCCGCTTTTGATATATTCGTAAACTACTGAAAGCACCACTTCAAGCTGTCGTTCCGTTATCATGTCATTTCACCTGTCATTTTAATCCCCTGCCCTTGTTAGCACTCCACTAACATGAGTGCCAAAGCATTAAGAACTATTAAATAATAATCGTGGTACTAACATTTGTCAATACAGGTCAAAAATTACGCTTAAACTTCGCGCCGCGGGCCCTATCATCAGCAGGCAGGGCAAAAGCGCAAACGCCGTGACGCGCGGCGCGTTTGCAAGGCATCTTTTTTCTTAGCAAAACGCCCCGCGTAAGGTATAATAAAAAACGTTTGAAGAACACCCCGCATCGGAAAAAATTCTCAACCGGCGCGGCGCGGCAGGAGTGAATATTTTGAACAAGGACAAGACGACGATTTACCTCATCCGTCACGGCGAATGCGCGGGAAACAAAGAAAACCGCATACGCGGCTGTATGGACTTCCCTCTCAACGAAAACGGCGTAAAGCAGGCGCACGCGCTTTCGTGCGCAATGAAAGGCAAGAATATAGAATACATCTACACAAGCCCGCTCTCGCGCGCCACGGCGACGGCGGATATTCTGGGCGCGGCGCTCGGCCTCCCCTACGAGGCGCGGGAAGGCTTCTGCAACATACATCTCGGGCCGTGGGAAAACAGAAAAAAAGCGGAACTTGCGATAGAAGAACCGGAAAAATGGCGGACCTGGCTCGACCAGCCTGAGGAGCTTGTAATAGAAGGCGGAGAGACGCTCGACCAAGTCGGCGCAAGGGCCATCAAAGAGCTGAACGGCGTCATTGACGAGCACAGGGGCGCAAATATCGCGCTCGTCGCGCACCGCGGGGTGCTGAAGCCGCTTCTTGCGGCGGCGCTCGGCGTGGCGCGTCCGAGCTACTGGCGGCTCCACGTCGACACGGCCTCCTACAGCACGCTCACCTTCGACAGCCTGCACGGATACTGCCTCATGGGGCTGAACTACACGCAGCACCTCGGCGACCTGCGGATAATACAGGAGTTTGATTAAATGACGGCCCATCTCATACGTTACGACGATAAAAACGAACTTGCCGCCGCGCTTTTGAAGGCCGGCGTCAGCGCCGAATCTCTGCCCTACTTTGAAAACCGGCGCGAGACGGTGCAGATATATCTGACCGGCGTCTCGGCTCCGGCCGCAAACATCATAAAGCAGGAGATGCTTTCGCGCGGAGGCGACGCCGCGGTACACGCGCAGACGATACGCTGCGGCGTCGAAAAAAGCGACGTCGTAATCTTCGGCACAAGAAAACAGCTTTCCTTTCTCGCGGAAAAGCTCGCAAAGATGCCTTGGTGGGGACTTGAAAAATGCGCGAAGGAGATAATTTCGCTTACCGCAGCGGCGGTGATAAAAAAAATCGCGCTGCCAAGCGGTGCTGCGCTTGAGTTCGGGCGCAGGATGCACCTCATGGGCATAATAAATCTGACGGACGATTCTTTTTTTGAGGGCAGCAGAAGCGACGGCGCAGCAGACGCCGCGCGCCGCGCGGTAAAGATGGCGGCGGATGGCGCGGACATTTTAGACCTCGGCGCAGAATCGACGCGTCCCGGCGCGGGCCGCGTGCCTGAGGAAACGGAGATATCGCGCATGACGGAGGCGGTGCGCGCGATACGCCGCGAGCTGCCGCGTATGCCGCTGTCAATAGACACCACGCGCGGAAGCGTGGCATATTCCGCGCTTGAAGCGGGGGCCGACATAATAAACGACGTCTCCGGCCTCACCTACGACAAAGAGGTGGCGCGCGCCGCCGCGCGGTACAGGGCTATGCTCGTCGTCATGCACATGCGCGGCACGCCGGAGACTATGGGCGATATGTGCTGCTACGACAATCTTATCTCAGAGGTCTGCTGCGGCCTCCGCGAAAGCGCGCAAACGGCGCTTGAACTTGGCGTTTCCAGTGAATACCTGATAACCGACCCTGGACTGGGCTTTGCAAAAACCCACGAACAGAACCTCGAGCTCGTGCGCCACTGCGAAAGCTTCAGGGCGCTCGGCTGGCCGGTGCTGATAGGAGCGTCAAGAAAGGGCTTCGTGGGCCGCGCCACAGGCGCGGAAAAGGCGGGCGAACGCCTCGCCGGCACACTTGCGGTAACGGCGCTCACCTGCTGGCAGCGCGCCGACATAATAAGGGTGCATGACGTGAAGGAAAACAAAGAGGTCATCAAGATGACCGAAGCGATTCGGGGGGCGGACAATGTCTGATCATAAAGTGTTTCTGGCGCTTGGCTCCAACCTTGGCAACAGGCTTGAGATGCTGAAACGCACCGTTTCCAAACTGAGGGCGCTTGGACTTTCCATAGAGGCGAAGAGCCGCGTATGGGAGACGGAGCCGTGGGGAGTGACCGACCAGCCGCTATTTCTGAATATGTGCGTGGCGGCGCGTACAGAGCTTGAACCGGTCGAGCTGCTCACGCTGCTCAAAAGCACGGAGTCCGAGATGGGGCGCACCGCAGGAAGGCACTGGGGGCCGCGCGAGATAGACATAGATATAATTTTCTACGACGACGTCGTCTTTTGTGAGGAGAAACTCCAAATACCTCACAGGTACATGCAGGAAAGAGATTTCGTGCTGCTTCCGCTCTCTGAGATAGCGCCGGATATGGTCCATCCCCTGCTCGGCAAAAGCGTCCGCCGGCTGCTTGAGGAGCTTGAAGGCGCAAAAAGCGGCACGTGGATATCCGAGATATGAGGCAAAGAGCAGACCTTATCGCGGCGGCGCGCAGACGCCCCGCCATGTGGTTTCTGCCGGCGGTGGTCCTTGCCGGGTTTATTGTGCTGTGGCTGCTGCCAGCGCCAGACGAGATAGAAAAAAACATCAGCCTGCGCACGCTCGAGGTGCCAGAATTTCCGATAATACTGGTGCTGGAACAGGACAAGGGAACGATAACCTCCGCGTGGCTCCGCACCCCCGCGGGCGCGCGGCAGATGGATCAGCTTGTCGGCCTCTCGTACATCGCAAGCGACCCAGTGATCTCAAAGGTCGACCAGGATACGAAGAACGACCTGCTGTGGCGGCTCTCCTTCACAAACCTGGAGGGCGACGGAGTACATCTCTGGCTCGGAATGACGACCTTCTCGCCGAAGGTCTACATAGCGGCGACGCCGTTCCAGTACACCAGATGGCACGCGCTGCCCGCGAAGATAGAGGTGCCTAAGGGCACCTGTGTTTATATCGCGCCGGCCGCGCCGCAGTATTACAAGGACGCGGAACAGTACAGGGGACGCGACAGCTATTCGTTCATATACACGATGATGCTGACGCCGGAAGGCCCCGCCTTCGTGCCGGCTCCCTCCGTCTACAAGCAGCTTGCCGTTCTGCTCAAAGCCGGCATGCACGGCGAGACTTCGCCGAAAAAACGCCTCGCCTACGTGAAGATGCTCACGGAATTCAATCGGCTGGCCGAAGGAAAAGCGCCGCAGGCGGACACTCTGCTTAATTTTCCGATAGAGCGTCTGGACACGCTTTCGTGGAAAAAATAAACTTAAGCCGCGCGGCTCAATTATGGAAAATTTAATATATTAAAGTTAGTAAATAATAAGGAGTTCCGGCATTTATCGCGCCGGAACTCCTTATTATATTTATTTATCTCGATGAGAAATGCGGCGGATATTTTAATATCTCAGGCCGAAAATCGGGTGGAAAATCCTTTCGTCGTGCAGGAACTGCGCCTGCTCGTCAAATGAGCGCTTCGCATCAGCTCCGAGCGAGACGGCGAGCGACGAGGTGAGCACATGCGTCAAGAAGACGGGGCCGATGATGCTGCTGCCGAAGGTGGGGCTGTTCGCGGAGACGTTGAGCTGTAATTCGGCGAAACGGCAGACTGGCGCGGCCGCGCTGTCTGTCATCGAAATTATTTTAGCTCCGTTTCTGTGCGCTATTTCCACAGATTCAGTAACTTCCACCGCGTAGCTGGGAAGCTCGCAGACGATAACGACGTCGCCCTCGCGGACTGCGCGCACCTGCTCCCAAAGGGAAAGCGCGCCCCTGCGGCACATTATCGCGCGGCAGCCCATTATCGTAAGGCGCATCTGCATCAGCTCCATTACGAGCGAAGAGATGCCCCAGCCGATACAGTAGATGTTGTTCGCGCCCTTTATTATCTCATTGAAGCGGTCTGTCTCGGCCTTGGTGAGCTGCGCCATCGTGTCGTCGAGGTTCGCGTGCTCCGCTTTGAAAACGCTTTCGGGGAACTCGTCGTTTGAATCGACCGCGCGCGCAAGAAGCGCCGCAGGGTTGATCTGTTCGAGTATCGTCTTTTGCAGGCAGGCCTTAAGCTCCGCGTAGCCGGAGAAGCCAAGCATCTGCGCGACGCGCACGAGCTGAGCCTTTGAGACCTTCAATTCGTCCGCAATGTCGCCTATCGAGCGGAACGACGCCTCACGCATGTTAGCGAGCAGGTATTCCGCCACGCGGCGCGCCTTGTTAGGCATAGTGTGCGCCTTTTCCATCAGAAGGTTCTGCAGTTGTGTGCTGTCCATCTAATACACTCCTTAAACATCTCTTAAGAATCTATTTATGCGATGCTGTCAAGTCAATAAAAATACCCTTCAGCGCGTATAATGAAGTTTAGTTAGAAAAATAAAAGTTGTCAACCGAAGAGTATTTTATTTCGTGCAGGTTTACAAAATAATAAGCGTAAAAAAGGATATTCTATCGAAGGTATAAATATATGATATATAAACGAAGCGTCCGGAGAACGCCCTTTGCGCTCCGCGGACGCTTCATCGTCAAATATTCACAGCCCGGCGAGAAAGTGTTTTTTAAAGCGGATCCCAGTCTCCCTCATGCTTATCCCTCATTATCGGGCAGGTGACGGCGCCTGTGGCCGCGGTTCTGGAACAGGCGTTGCAGGAGAAGCAGGCCGAAGGCCGCGAATCTTCCTCCGCCCAGCGGTTTATAAGATCCGGCTCCGCTATGAAGGGGCGGCTTAGGCCGAAAAGGTCCGCGTCGCCCGCCGTAAAGAGAGCGGCGATGACGGGCAGCGAGCGCAGGCCGCCCGTGAGGACGACAAGCGAATCTTTAGGGGCCTTTTCGCGGATGGCTTTCGCGTATTCCGCAAAGGGAGCCTCTGAGTCTCCGGCAGATACTCCTACCATGTTTGGACTGCGGTGAGCCTCGGAATAGGATGTGCCGGAGGAGACCTCTATGACCTCTACGCCGGCCTCTATCATTGAAAGCGCCGCTTTTACGCCCTCGCGCGCGCCGTAGCCGCCGGGCGTCCCCTCTTCCGCGCTTATTTTGAGCCAGACGGAAAATTCCGGCCCGACCGCGCGGCGCACGGCCAGACAGACCTCGCGCATGAAGCGGCTTCTGTTCTCATCGCTGCCGCCGTAGGCGTCCGTGCGCTTGTTTAAGAGCGGCGACATAAACTGCGTCAGCAGATAGCCGTGCGCGCCGTGTATCTCAACGCCGTCGGCGCCGCCCTCTTTGACGCGCGCGGCGGCCTTCGCAAATTCTTCCGTGACTTTTTTTATCTCCTCTTCGCTCATGGCGGCCGAGGTGCATGACGCTCCCGGATAGGGCTCGCCGCTTGGCGAAAGCGCGAGTGCGTCTGTTTCATTGCCGGCAAGCTTCGCGGCTCCCGCGTGGCATATCTGCACGACGAGCTTTGAACCGGCCCTATGGACGGCCTCCGCAAGCAGGCGCACGTCGGCCACAGCCTCGTCGGAATCAAGCCCCCACTGACGCGGCGCGGCCCGGCCCTCGCGGCTGACGTAGGCAAACTCGGAGATGACGACGCCCGCGCCGCCGGCGGCCGCCTCGGCCTGACGCGAAACGGCGAGGTCGGTTATGCGCCCCGTCGCTTCGTCGCATACACCAAGCCATGTGGCTGAGCGCACGAAGCGGTTGCGTACTGGAAAGACTTTATTGTCGAATGGCAAAAACAACTGCCTTATAGCCGTTATATCGTTATTTTCTTTCATTTTTTGATTACCTTTCTGTGCTGATTTTATGAAGCCGCGGCGTCAGATAAATGACAATAGCGCAGCCGCTCTCTCTTCGCTAATGCCCGCGTGCAGCGCGAGCCGCTTGATGCCGAATTTTCCATGTCCGGTAAATTTTGAGCGATCTTTTTTCGGGACTGACCACGGGCCGTCCGGCGTTGCTTTTACCAGGGCGCGCGCCGACGCCTCCGCCAATATAAGCTCGCCAAGCGCCGGATGGCGCGGCCCGGACGCGGTCTCTTCCGCAAGAGACTCTGTCTCCTGAAGGCCTATCCTTATCGGAACGAAGCCCAGTTCAAGCGCGAGCTCTATAAATTCTCCACCCCAAAGCGCCGCCTCTTTCACGGAAAGCGGCGTGAAGGCGCCGCTTTCGCAGAGGAGCTGAAGCTCCGTGCCCTTTATTACCAGGCAGGGATAGAGGCGCAGCTCCCAACTGTCGGCGCCTTTTAATTCGGCAAGTTTTTTAAGGTCAAGGAGGCTGCTTGCCTTCGTCTGTCCAGGCAGGCCTATCATCATCTGCACTCCGATGGGGAGGCCTTCGCGCTTTAATATGGAGATGTCTTTGAAAATTTTCTCAGGATCGGCCTCACGTTTGCAGGCTGCAAGCACACGCGGGTCCAGCGTGGGGATGCCCAGCTCGACGCGCGAGACGGGATAGCGCAGAACGAGCGCGCGCAGCTCGTCGCAGCTCAGATCCCCTGGGTAGGTGGAGAATCTTATCGTGCTTCCGGCCGGCGCGCACTCGGTGACCGCGTCCAGATATTTTTTTATTGTTTCAGCTTCAAAACGGCAGAAGGAGCCTCCGAAGAAGCAGACCTCGCGCGGTGCGTCAAGCTCCGACAGGCGCGCGCGCACATAGTCGGGCGGCGGCGTCTCCGTCACTCCGGTGATGGCCCTCTGATTGCAGTATACGCACTGCCCTCTGCACCCCGCGAAGGGCAGAAAGAAGGGCATTTTTTTTAAAACGGTCATTTTTTCGTCAAGCCTTAATTCCAGTCACAGTATTGGTTTTCTTCCCACTCCGGCCACAGCGCCGCCCAAGCGAAAAGGTCGGCCCTGTTTTCGAAGCTTTCCATAGAGACGCAGGCGTGGGACCAGAATTTCGCGCCCTTCGTGTCGTTGAGCAGATGATAAAGCTCATGGAAAATCGCAAAACGCCTCCACAAAAGCGGCAGCCGAGTGTTTATGAAGATGCGGCCGCGCTCGCGGCGGACGAGGTGTATGCCCCATACGCTTGACGGGAGGTCGGCGTATTTTAATTCTAAAGTAAGTCCAGTCCGTTCTTCCGCTTCGGCCAACAGCTCAAACTCGCCGAGCCTCTGCCAGTGCGCCGCCTCTTGAGCGGCCCACTGCGGTATAGATTCGGGAGGAAGCGGAAATTCTTCGATTTCGCCGCAGCCGGAAGAGACGGAGATTTCCTCGTCGAAAAATTTTTCGTTATTTCCCGGAAGCATCCTCTTCGTCCCAGTCATCAAGCGCGGCTTCAATGACACGGTAGACCCTGCGAAGCTCTGTCTCGCTCAGTTTTTTGCTGCGATACCAGATTTCGAGCTCTCCGTTGTCCAGCATTGATTCAAGCTGCACGCGGCCGGGCTTGTCGGGCGACGAAAGGTCCATCAAAAGGTCGGAGACCTCAACGTCGAGCGCAGGCGCAAGTTTTTGAAGAAGTTTCATTGAAGGAAGACGCCTGTTGCTTTCAAGCGCCTGTACGTAGATACGGCTTACCTCTACCTTCTCCGCAAGCTTTTGCTGTGTCAGATGCTGCGCCCTGCGAAGAGCTTTGATCCTGTTTCCTAGACTCATAATGACAGGCTTCCTTTCAATTTTGGATTTATGTTGTGCAATATTATTGATATTACTACATAATATTTCTTTTGACAACTGATAGATTATATATCCGAGCAGAAATTAAAAAAATAGACGCAGCTCAGAAGGTCAGCGGCACCGCCCGGGCTTATACGCCGTGGCAGAAAGCGCGCCTCCATCGCATAAAGCGGCGCGTATCCGCAAAAGCCCGCGTCAAAGGCGGCGCGTACGGCGAGCGCGTCGGCGCGGTACTCGTTTTGCCAGTATTCAAAGCCGCCACGGTGCATGACGTTGCTGTCCTCGCAGACGCCCATCATTGAAAGCAGGGCGGAAAGCCCGGCGTCGTTGAGCTGCGCGCCGCGCAGGAGCGCCGCTCCAAGCTCCGGAAGGCCGCAGTCTACGACGGAGGGAAATCCGTGCGCGGCCTCTCCGCGCGCTCCGGTGACGCCGTGCTCGACAAAGAGCCGCTCGCCGTTTGAAAGCCGCGCGCGCGGCTTTGTCAAAAGAGGCGCAAGTTCGCGTTCAACGGAGCCGGCCGCAAAAGACGCGGCCTCGCGCGCCGCAAGACGCGGCGAATATTCCCCAGCGGAAAATGCGGCGGCCGCTCCGCAGACGAGGAGCGACAAAAGGTATATAAGGCCCTTGTGAGTGTTCACGCCGCCCGTCGCGCAAAGCATGGCGCGTTCCATCTGGACGCCCGCGGCGCGCAGTTCCTGCATCATGCGCGCAGGTTCGCCGCGCGCCGCGCCTGTCTGCGCCTGCTGCATCCAAAACGGCGCAATCGCCTCCGCGCTTTTTATAAACAGTTTGCAGTCCATATCTTCATGGCAGCCGTTTCCAAAGGCGTCGACCAGCCCGGGCTTTGGCGAGGTCATGACCTCGCAGAGGGCAGCGCGGTGCGCGGCCTCCGAAAGAGCTTTAATGACGCTTGACTTCATGACGGTTCTGAATCATACTTTTCTAAGTTTATTATGTTGTAAGGAGCCGCCAAATAATGCACTTTATCCCCTCCGGGGCAAAATATATTTTCTCTAAAATAGCTCAAATGAAGCGCCCGCGCAAGTCCTGCGCGGACCGGTATTTTTTTGCGCCCGTCTTATGCGTCGCGCTCTTTGTTTTGTGCGCCGGGGCGGCGCAGCTGTGCAATGCGGTAAACGAAAGCGCCTCGCGTGAGTGGCAAAGAGGGTGGGCCGCTTGGCGCTCCGGCGCGCCGGCACAAGCGCTTCAATGCTGGGACGCAAACCCGGCGCTCTCTCCCTTTTACACGCGTTTTCCAAAATTTTATTACTGGCGGATACGCGCTCTTGAAAAAGAGGGGCGCCACGAACGCGCCTCGCAGCTTGCCTCGATACTCGCACTTCGCAGCCCTTTGAGCTTCTACAGCCTCGTGCTCTCCTACGACGGCAGATACCCGCAACTTTCCGCCGCGGTGAGAGCGGCGGCGCGTTCTTCCGCCTATCCGCGAAAATGGGAAAAGGAGGTGCTGGCAGCCTCAAGCGCCACCGGCCTTTCAAAAAACATCCTCTGGGCTGTAATCCTTCAGGAGAGCAAGTTCAACGCGGACGCTGTGAGCCGCTCCGGCGCGGTCGGGCTGATGCAGCTTATGCCCTTTACGGCAAAGGAGGCGGCGGCCAGGCTCAAAGACGAGAGCCTTACTCCATACACGCCGACGCATAACGTCATGCTAGGCGCGGCGCACCTTCTGCATTTAAAAAAACATTTCAAAGGAAACCTGCCGCTCGCGGTGGCGGCCTACAACGCTGGAGCCTCCGCCGTGTCGCGCTGGCAGCCGACGGCCTCCTGCGAATGGGTGGAGTGGATAGAAAGCATCCCTTACGTACAAACGAGGGAATACGTGAAGTCGGTGCTCGCAAACATAGAAATATACGCGGAGAGTTCGCCGTGCGCGGAAGACGGCGGCTCATTCTTTAGACACGCCGAGGAGAAACCGGACTTCACAAGGCGCAGCGCGCAAAACACGCGGCGCGAAATAATAACGGAGGGCAGGAACAGATGATGTGCGAAGATAAAGGAAACGAAACAACCAAGGAAACAACCGAAAAAAATTTAGGCGCGGATGGCTTTGACCCTGTAGCGAAGGTGGCGGCCTTTTTGCGCAAAGCAAAGAGCGAAGCGCCCATAATACATACCGAGGCTACGATATTCACAGTGGCGGACGCCTCTGTCGCGGTGGGCGCGCCGGAGCCGGAGATATTAAAAAGCATTCTTTTGCGCGCAAATCACGGAAAGAGCTTCGCGCTCGCTCTGATGTCCGGCGTGAACCGCGTTGAGACGAAAAAAATAAAAAAACTGCTCAGCCTCTCGCACCTGTCGTTTGCGGGCGCGGATGAATGCGAGCTGTGGTCCGGCTTCAAACCCGGCGGCGTGCCTCCGGTGGGCTATCCGCAGCAGCCCGTGACGCTGCTTGACGAGGACCTTTTCCTCTACGACACTGTGTGGGCCGCGGCGGGCACAGATCACGCCTTTTTCCCGATATCGCCCGACGAGCTGCTGCGCGTCACAAACGGCGTAAAAGCCGCTATCAAAAAAGACTAGGGAAAGAGCAGCCGCGCGGCCGGAACAACTATCACAATAGAGAGCACTATCCTTATCACATAGACTGCCCCCATCTGCCAGAAACGCAGAGGAATGTTTGAATGCCACACGTGAAGGCCGACCTCCGTTATATTGACGAGTCCTATTACTGAGAGGCATATACAGATGAAACGCGACTGCTCCGACAGAAGCAGCCTTCCGTATGTGACGGCTAAAAACTGGTCTACAAACGAAAATACCGCAGCCGATGCTATTATGCTGCTTTCAACCGCGCCGGCTGCGGACAAAAGCGCGGCAAGCGGAGCGGCCAGGAGCGACGTCAGCCCCGCGCCCTCCGCAATGAGCACCGACAGCGTGCCGAAGGTTATCATGAGCGGCACCGTGCCGAGCAGCAGGCTGTAGATTATCGTAAGGCTCTCGTGCGCGTAGGAGCGCAGCGTCGCATGGCGCGCTCTTGACGCGCCGCGCAGCAGCGCCAGCTGAAACAAGGTGCGTCCGTGCCTATCTTCGGCGCGGTGGGGCCTGTAGTTGTCGCGCCCCTTATAGTAGCTGTCGCTCACCGCAGAAAGCGGCCATATACGCGGCATGACCACGGCGAGCGCTATCATGGACGAATAGACGACGGCAAGTATCTTTAAAAAGGCATTTTCCATGTCAAACAGTTCCGCTATAGCATAGATGTTGTATATACCTGCCAGCGAAAAGCTGCATACGATGGAGGCGGCCTCTTTTGCCGTATAAAAGCCCGCGTCGTACATCCGCGCCGTAAAGACGACGGCCATCGAGCTGCTGCCGAGCCACGAGGCTACGCAGTCCACCGCGGAGCGGCCCGGTATCCGAAAGAGCGGCCTCATCACGGGGCTTGCGTAGACCGCGATGAACTGCACCAGCCCGAAGTTCATGATAAGCGGAGCGAATATACCAAGCAAAAAGGCAAGCACTATGAGCCGCGGCGCAACGTGATTGACCATAAGAGACGCGCTTGCGGCAAACTGCCCCACAGCTCCCGCCGTGCCGATATAGCGCGCGGAGCCAAGCCAGACGAAGAGCGCCGTCGGAAAGGCAAAAATGCGCACGGCAAGCCACACCGCGCCGCCGTCAAAGTTTTCGTGCAGCAGCGGGTCTTCCGTTATCCAGCGCGGGCGAAAAAACTTTTCCGCGCAGGCGAGCGCCGCCGCGCAGAAGGCAAGCCCTGTGACGATGAGCGGAAAATATCCGACTAACATTCCCATCAGATGTTCCTTCGCGTGGCCTATCAGCGTATTTGTCTCAAAACCTATCGGAAACGGGACCAGAAATATGATGATGCCTAGAAACGACGGCAGAGCAAACCTCAGCGCTCCATGTCTTGCGTGATAATCTCGAATTGTTCGGCCTCCTGTTGTTTTTATACGGCTGGCGCCGCTTCTATTACTGCGACTTCCCCCGCCTCCGCCGCCAAAAGTTCCCGGATATCGGGAGATGGGGGCATGGGCCATCCCGTCGCGGCGCAGGCGTCGATAAAGGCGCGCAGCACGAAGGGAGCTTTTTCAAGCACCTCTTCGCGGCTTTCGCCTTCGACCCAGCAGCCGTTCAGTGCTGGAAAGTTCCCTATCCACATGGATTGGCCGCAGCCAGTCTCTTCGTAGAGCACGAGCGGATATTTATGATTTTCGCACATCGCGCAAAAGCTCCTTTGCCATTTTACCTCCGCTATTTCAATACCGCGTCGATGACGCGCATGAAATTTTCACCAAGTATTGCAGCCGCTTCCTCTTCTGTGTATCTTGCGCGCACCTCGTCTATAAATTTCGCGCGCGCCTCCGCGTGGCTCGCAAAGAGGTCTGTATCTCCGTCGGGCGAATATCCCGCTTTCAATGCTTCAAGGCCGCTGCAAAGGTCGAAGCCAAGCCCCGCGTGTGCGGCCCCGCAAATGCGCACCACCCGGTCCAGGTGCTTAAGCAGAGCCTCCGCGTTCCGTTCTTCACGCCCGCTCGCCGCAAACGGGCCGAAGGCGTTCATTCCCATGACGCCGCCGTGCGCGGCAAGCTCTTTCATCTGCGCGTCCGAAAGGTTTCGCGGCGACGCGCAGAGGGCGCGGCAGTTTGAGTGGGAGGCGATATAGGGCGCGTCCGTCATCTCCGCGATCTCGCTTATGCCGGCGTCGTTCAAGTGGCTCACGTCTATTATCATGCCAAGCGCCATCGCGCGGCAGACAAGTTCGCGCCCGAAGTCCGTAAGCGAACCTTCAAAGCTGCCCGCCGTCCGTGGCAGGAACGAGATCCCGTCGCAGGCGTAGTTCCTGCGCGACCACGCAAGGCCCAGCATACGCACACCCAGCCGGTAAAAAATATCAAGCAGCAGCAGGTCGCGGCCGAGCGGCTCCGCGCCTTCGAGAGAAAGGAACATCGCAATTTTTCCAGAGGCCGCGGCCTCCCGGCACTCGCGCGCGCTTTTGCAGAGCATGAACGAGGGGGAATCTTCAAGGTCGGCGTAAAAGGCCGATATTTGATCCAACGCGTTGCGCAGAGCGCCCTCCGGTACATAGGCGTCGTCGATGAAGACAGAACAGACGAGCGCGTTCACGCCGCCCGCGCGAAGGTCGGGCAAAAATCTGCGTTCAAGCACGCTCCGCTCTCCGCGCAGGCGAAAGAGCAGCACATCCATCAAAAGGTCATAGTGAGCGTCGAGAACGATTGGAACCGTATTTTTTTTCGTCATATTTTCAGCCTCTGCATGTCGCACCGCTTTAGGTCGAACCAGAGCAAAGAATGTTCCAACCGCCCTTCAAGCCCGGCGAGTATTTTTATAGTTTCGCACGCCTGTACCGCCGCTATAAAGGGCGGGATAAAAGGCGGATTGCCAGTTGACAGCTCTATGCCGCGGTCGGGCGCGCCAGTCAGCTCCCACACGGGGCGGTCCTGCGGCGCAAGCACCGCGGCCTCTCCGTAAAAGCCGGCCACTGCCCCGTGCACGAAGGGGATATCAAGTTCGCGGCAGGCTTTAAAAAGCGCGCCCCGGGCGTCGTTGCCGTCAAGCGCGTCCACCGCAGCACTCGCCCCGGCAAGCAGCTCCCTGCCGTTTTCTTCGTTTATATAAAGAGGACGCGCCACCGCCTCTACCGCTCCGTTGACGCGCCTCACGCGCGCGGCGGCGGCCTCCGCCTTTGAAGCTCCGATGTTTTCCTCGTCACAGTAGAGCTGCCTGTTTAAATTATTATCGTCGAAGGAGTCTCCGTCTATCAAAATAAGACGCCCCACCCCGGCGCGCGCCAGCATCTCGACGATCCAGCCGCCGAGGCCCCCGCAGCCGGCTACGGCCGCGGCCGACTCAAGAAGACGCGCCTGCCCCTCCATGCCTATGACGCCTATGTTTCGCGCGTAGCGCGAAGGGCAGAGGCCGCCGCGAAGCGCCAAGGCCTCCGCCGCGCGCGGCGACAGTCCAAAGCGCGCCGCGGCCTCGCGGCATCGTTTAAATGGAACAACCAAGAGACCGCCGCTTGTCTGCGCATAGTCTTTTATATAGTTTAGAAATCCTTCCGGCACGGCAGCTCCCCCGCTTATTTTTCTATTTTTCGGCGCCTTCGCGCCGCGATTCATATTTTACCGCATAAATATGCCGCTTTACACAATTATTGCGGTAAAAACCGTCTTTTTTCTTGCCTGATTTTTACAATATTCTGTTAAAATATAAGGCATAAATGACGGCTCTACTATGGTCAAGACAGTTCAGGAGGGATGCAGATGACGCTCAGGTGTAAATCACAATTTTTTCTTGGAGTCATTCTATTATCGATATTATTACTTTTAGACGTAATTTTTAGCAACTTTTTGATCGACTCCGCGGCGCAGACGGACAGGGAACGAATGGCGCGCGACCTTTCACGCGCGATGGTGACGCTCAAAGGCGAGGCCCGCACTCTTTCGGCGATCGCCGGCAACTGGGCCTATTCAGACAAGAGCTGGGAATACATGCGCGGGACAAATCCCGACTATCCCAACTCATACCTCAACCGTTCCGTGCTCACCGAGATCGGCATCTCCTCCATGATATTCCTGAACGACGATTACAAGGTCAAGCTCTTCCGCGACTACAGCGCGCCTGACGACCAATCGTCGCCAGAAAGCGAATACGAGGCGCTCTTCAGTCACGACGGCGAGGACCTTTTAGCCAACCTCCCCGACGACGGCACAAGCGGCATCGTGATGAAGGGCGGCGAGCCAATCCTCTTCTCCGTGAAGCGCATACTGCGCTCCGACAAGAGCGGACCAGGGGCCGGCTACCTCATTGTGACGATGGCCTTCTCGCAGAAGATGATACACACGATCGGGCGCAATCTGCAATTCACCTTCGCCGTAGAACCGGTGGATCACAAGAACGCAAAAGACGACCTGCCCCTTACCATCATTGACAACGTGCGGCGCAATTCCTTCATAACGGGCAAGATACTGGTCCGCGACCACGCAGGCACTCCCGCCTTCTGGATATCGGGCATCGCGCCCAAAGTCGACATAAAATCCGCCGACAAGCAGCTGCAAAGGCTCTTCATGGTGCTTGGGCTCATAGCGCTCGTCATCGTCTACATCTTCGGTCTCTTTATGAAGTACCAGGTCACCAACAGGATGAAGCGGCTCCAGAAAGAGATAGAGATGATACGCGACGAGACGGTCAACGTGCGCCACATCACCATCGACGGCAAGAAAGACGAAATAGGCAGTATGCAGCGCACGCTAAACGACTGCATGGCCTTCTTCGACTTCAAGCAGGGCGAAAAGGCGTGGGCCGACGACATCACCATAGCCGTCTACAAACGCTTCACAGAGGCGGGGCGCAGAGTCTGCACAAAGACTCTCGAAGACATAGCTACGGCCTTCTCGCCGGGCGACGAAAAGTTCCGCGCCGCCATCACGCGCTGCGCGGCGACGACCCGCGATTTTGCGGCCGCGCTTGATATGCACGAAGAAGAGCTTATCTACGTCTACTCCGGCGCTCTCTTCAGCCGCATAGGCATGCTCGCTCTGCCGTTCTCTATAAGGAACAAGACCTCGCGTCTTACGCCCTCTGAAGAGCGCGAGTTCAAAAAATACCCGATCAAATCAAAAGACTTCCTCGAAGAGGTCGAGCTTCTTCGTCCGGCCTCCACGATGGTCTACGCCTGGAATGAAAACTGGGACGGCTCGGGCTACCCTCAGGGGCTCTCCGGCAGCTCCATCCCCGTAGCGGCAAGGATATTCGCCATCGTTGACGCGTGGAACGAAATGACGCGCCCGTGGCCGGGAAGACGTCTGCCTCAGGACGACGAGGTAATAGAACGGCTGCGCGAGATGGGCGGCAAGAGGCTCGACCCGCAGCTCGTCGAAAAATTCATCGCCTTCATAACTAAGGAGAAAAAATAAAAATGGTTGAGCTTGACGCAAGAAAACTTGAATGTCCGAAGCCCGTCCTGCTGGTTAAGGACGAGGCCGATAGGGGCACGGAAAATATACGAGTCTGCGTGGACAACGAGGTCGCAGTAGCGAACGTGACGCGCTTTTTTGAAAGCCGCGGCTACGAGACAAGGCGCGAAGATACGGCAGATGGCTTTTACGTAGCCGGCGTGAAAAATTCCAAAGCGGCGCCCGCAGCCCGTAAAAAAACTACGGCGGCGCTGCTTACATCCGACAAGCTGGGAGCCGCCTCCGACGGCCTCGGCGAGGTGCTGATGAAGGCCTACATTGGGACGCTCGTTAAGGCGGACGTCCCACCTTCCGCAGTCGCTTTGATGAACGAAGGCGTAAAGCTTGCGCTGCCTTCCTCTTCCGCCTGCGATTCGCTGAAGGAGCTGGAGGCGCGCGGCGTAAAGATACTCGTCTGCGGCACCTGCACTAATCATTTCGGCATTACGGATAAAATCGGGGCCGGAGTTATCTCAAACATGTTTGAGATAACCGAAGCGGTATTTGGCGCGGAAAAATCCATAGTGCTCGGGTAAGGCAAGGATGGCAAAAATCTATCTGAACAACGCCGCGACGACCTGGCCGAAGCCGGAGTGCGTCGCAAAGGCGGTTTTTGATTTTATGACCGACGGCGGCGCAAACGCCGCGCGAGGCTCGGCCTCGGAACGCGACCTAAAAAGCCTCGACGTGCTCTTTACGGCGCGCGCGAAGGCGGCTGCGCTCTTTGGCGGCTACGCCAAGGCAAACCCGAAATACGTGACGCTCACCACAAACGTCACGCATTCGCTGAATATTGTCATAAAGGGCTTTGTGAAGCCGGGGATGCGCGTCGTAACCACCTCGGTCGAACATAACTCCGTCATTCGCCCGCTGCGGGAGGCGCAGCAAAACGGCGCCTTTGTGAACGTCCTGCAATGCAGCTTAAAAGGCTATCTCGACCCACACGCGCTCAGCGAAGCGCTCTTTGAAGATACGGACCTCGTAATAATGACGCACTGCAGCAACGTATGCGGCTCGGTGCAGCCCATCGAAGAGGCCGCCCAGATATGCGCGCGCCGCGGCGTGCCGCTCGTGCTTGACTGCGCGCAGACCGGCGGTCTGCTGCCAATAGACGCGGAGGCCCTCGGCGTCGCTGCGATCTGCTTCACCGGGCACAAGGGGCTTTTCGGGCCGCAGGGCACAGGCGGCATAGTGTGGAACCCGGAGTTTGCGGAAAAATGCTCGCCGTTCATAGTAGGCGGTACGGGCAGCCTCTCCCACGAGGAGACGCAGCCCGTAGCGATGCCGGACAAATTCGAGGCCGGAACGCCGAACCTGCCTGGGATCGCGGGGCTTGACGCCGCGCTTGAATGGATCGAAGCAACCGGCGTCGACAAAATAAAAAAACGCGAAGAGAAGTTGGGCGACAGGCTCGAAGAGGGCCTGCTCTCAATAGACGGAGTGAGGCTGCTGGGCGCGGCTCATAAAGAGGCGCCGCGGCTGCCAGTTTACGCCTTCAACATCGCAGGCATGGACAACGGCGTGCTGGCAAGCAGACTAAGCGAACGCTACGGAGTGGAAAGCCGTCCCGGCCTCCACTGCTCGCCGCTCGCCCACCGCACGCTTGGCTCTTTCCCCGAGGGCGCGCTGCGCCTCTCCCCCGGCTGGTTTTCCACCGAAGAGGAGATAGATCGCGCCATTTTCGCGATAAAAGAGCTTGCCGCAAAAAAATAAATTTTTGACGGCATAACACAGGCCAAAGCATAAAAAAGGCGAAAACCGCAAGATCAACGTGGTTTTCGCCTTTTTGTCGTCTTCTAACCGGCTATGAACCCCTTGGCAATCAGCACGGCCTTTGAGTATTCGTCCTCCGGCCTGTAGCCCTGATTGAGCAGCTCCCTGATATAGGTGCCGTTATATGTAAAACTGAAGACCAACTGTGCTATGAAGACGGTCAGCACGCTTGCTATGAACATTATGACGGTCCACTTCACATCACCGCGGCATATAGGCACAAGAAAACCGAAGAAAAAAACAGTCCAGCTGAACCCGACCTTTACGGTCCGCACTTGACCCGCGTCACTTATAAGATTTACCAGCATAAAAGCGCCTCCTCTTTCCAACTTTGCGCAGCTTAGATACGCATTAAATATTAACACGTCTAAGGCCCAAAGCTGTATAATCATAATGCTTAAATCACCATAATTTGGAAGGAGTTTTTTGCAATGACGCTTTGGATAATCCTGGGAATAGCCGCTCTGCTCGTTTTGTGGCTGGTGGCGATATATAACGGTTTGGTTAAGCTTCGCAATATGGCACAGGAGGCATGGAGCGGCATCGACGTTCAGCTCAAACGCCGCAGTGACCTTGTACCGAACCTTGTCGAGACGGTAAAGGGCTACGCGAAACATGAGGCCGGCACGCTCGAAGAGGTGACGAAGGCGCGCACCGCCGTGGTGAACGCCGGCGGCGACACGGAAGAACGGCTCAAAGCTGAAAACATGCTCACATCGACGCTGCGCTCGCTCTTTGCTGTAGCCGAGGCCTATCCAGACCTCAAAGCCAACACGAACTTCATGCAGCTTCAGGATCAGCTCTCAAAGATAGAAGACGAGATACAGATGGCGCGCCGCTTCTACAACGGTTCCGCGCGAAACCTCAACAACGGCGTGCAGCAGTTCCCGGCCGTGCTCATAGCTGGGCCGATGGGATTCAAAGAGATGCCGTATTACGAGGCCGACGAAGCGGAGCGGGCCAATCCGAAGGTCTCGTTCAATTAAGGCTGTTATGACGGCGGCAAAAAGGTTATGCGCGGCGCTTGCCGCGCTCTTTCTTATCGCAGCTCCGGCCTCCGCCGCCGAGGTGATAAAAGAGTTCACAAGCGACGTCCAAATACGCAAGGACAGCGCGCTTGAGGTGACCGAACGGCTTCTCATCAACGTCGAAAACATCACCATAAGGCGCGGCATAGTACGGAGCTTTCCCATTTATTACACGGACAAAGACGGGCGCTCCTTTGAGGTCGGCTTTGACGTGCAGTCGGTGACGCTCGACGGCGCGGAGGTTCCGTGGAGCGTCGAATACGAGGGCGATTACGCAAACCTGCGCATCGGCGATAAAAACGTAATGGTGCCTCAGGGCCTGAGAAAATATGTGATACGCTACGTCACCACCAGGCAGGTGGGCTTCTTTGAGCAGTTCGACGAACTCTACTGGAACGCCACAGGCAACCACTGGTCGTGGCCGATACTCAATGCCTCCTGCACTGTGTCGCTGCCGCAGGAAGAGGCCTCCGTCCCGTTCCGTTCGATAGAATGGTACGTTGGAAGATACGGCGAAAAGGGCGACCCGGCCTATGCGAGGCTCTCGTCAAAAAACACCGTATCCTCCACAAAAACGCTCTATCCAGGCGAGGGAATGACCGTGGTCTACACCTTCCCGAAGGGGCTCGTCTCTGAGCCGGCTCCGTTTTTTGGAAACACGCGCGCTCAGTGGATGATAGCGGCGGCCGCGCTTATCGCCGTCCTCTCTTGGCTTGCCTTTTCGTTTTTCACGTTCGTAAAACGCGTCCCGGTCCCCGCGGTCATAGCGCGCTTCTATCCCCCCGACGACGCCTCTCCCGCCTGCGTGCGCAATATCCTTGAGAGCACGGTGGACCAGACCTCTTTTACGGCAAACGTCATGGCGCTTGCAGTGAAGGGAGCGCTCAAAATAATCTCCTCTGAAAAAAGCTCCATCTTCGGTACGAAGACTGAGTCGTACACGCTGGAAAAAGAAAGCAGTCCCGCAAAGCTGACGGCGGACGAAGAGGCGATGTACGAGACGCTCTTTGAGGACGGCGCGGACTCCGTAAAGATAGAACAGAAAAACGCGGTCAAGCTTAGCGCCTGCAAAAACGCGATGGCCGGCAATGTCGCCGTTCTCTGCGACGGATTCACAAAATCGTACGCAAAGATAGCGGTCACCGCCGTTTTAATGATCGCGGCCGGCATAGCGGCGCTCACTCCGTTTACTGGAGAATCGGCTACGACCGTCGCCTGCTGCGCCGCCGCGGCCGCAGTGACGCTTCTTGTCGGCTTCATGCGCGGTTTGGGCATGAAACCGCGCACCTCCTCGAAAATATTTTCAGCAGCTGTGACCCTTGTGATAGGCGCGGCCGTCACCGTGATCGCGGCTGGGCTTGCCGAATCAATGAGCGAGGGCGGCCTTCCCGTCGTATTGTTTGGCGCATCAGCCGCGGCAGCAGCCGCAGCGCTGCCGTTTCTCACGCAGTGGACGGTGCGCGGCGCTGAAATATATTCAGAGGCGGAAGGGCTGAAACTCTACATCTCCGTCGCTGAAAAGGCGCGCATGGAGATGCTTGACGCCCCTGACGAAACACCGGAGCTCTTTGAGCGGCTGTTGCCCTACGCAGTAGCCACCGGCGAGGTAAAGGCGTGGAGCGCGCGCTTTGAGAGCGTGCTTGCGAAGGCCGACTACAAACCAAGCTGGTACGTCGGCGCAACTCCGTACCTTTTCTTGAACGCCGGCGGCTTCAACAGCTTCGCAAACGATCTGAACAGAAGCATAACCTCCGGCATGACTAAACCGTCTTCATCGCCTACGCTATCCTCAGGCTCGGGCGGAGGCGGTTTCTCTGGCGGCGGAGGCGGAGGAGGCGGCGGCTCAGGCTGGTAAACGGCCCTACGCCTCACAGCAAGCATAAAGTCAAAAAAGAGAGAGCCAAACTTTGGCTCTCTTTCTTTTTGATTTTTGATCTGCGCCGCGGCGAAGTTTTTATCCCAGTATCACTCGTTCGTTGAGGATATATTCGTTCAGGCTCTTTTTAATGTAGGCGTTTGCCGCCTTCTCGGCGCCGCTTTGTATCTCGCTGCGATGTTCTTCGAGAAATTTCGCCGCGGCCTCCTGCTTTTCTTCTGAAAGCTGGTGCGTGTCCATGATAAGGCATTCTATACACTCGCTGTTAAATTCCGGCAGTTCGATGCGCGCAAGGGACTCTTCGGCCTCATTGTGTCTGCTGAGGGAGGTTGAGACTACAGTGCATCTGCCTTCGCCTGAAAGTTCTTCCGCAAAATATTCCGCGTCGCCTTTATCATCAAAAACAAGCACAACCTCGGGTTCGCCAGCCTTCATCTGAACTACAGCCCATAATTTCTCCTGCATCATTACCGCCCCCCTGTATAATATTTTATATGATACACCCGAAATCACTATAATTGAAATAAGCGAAAAAACTTAAATATTCAAATGAGTCACAAAACAGCGCCGTTGTTAAAATACAGAACAAGCGGCGCTGTCGTATTGTTAAAAGGTGCGGAGGCACGGTGTAGTCGGTGAAAACTTCCGGCCTTTTATATTTTGCCCATCATCTGGGATATTTTGTTCCATACCTCTGGTTTTTCGTGGCCTCTTCTCCAGCCCGCCATTCCGGCAAGGCCGTGTTTTACCACGAGGTCAAGCTTGCGGCCTATTGAATCCGCGTTTTCGACCCACACTTTATAGGTTTTTCCGTTCTCTGCGTAGGCAAAATAATGCTGCCCCGCGGCCTCAAGCCACTTCAGCGCGGCGCCGGTGCGCTGCGCGAGCGACTCGGACTCCGCCATGGTCAGAGTGAATGATTTTACTTTGAGGTTTGAGCCGGAGCCAGTCTCTTCCCAGCGGCGCATGTAAAAGGGAACGCCCAGCACAAGCTTCTCCGCAGGAACGCCCTCCGCAAGCGCGCCTTCTACGGCGCGCGTCACCCATGAAAGCGACGCGACGGAGCC
The DNA here is from genome assembly GCA_036655895.1 of Cloacibacillus sp. Lineage (NCBI taxonomy): Bacteria > Thermotogati > Synergistota > Synergistia > Synergistales > Synergistaceae > Cloacibacillus > Cloacibacillus sp. The sequence continues at coordinate 54,610 of JAVVPF010000013.1, forward strand.
GGAACGCGGGCTTGTGCGCCAGTGCTCGTCGTAGGCCATCAGCATGACGTAGTCTACATATTTTGAAAGCTCCGCTCTGTTATGGCTGCGCGAGGATTTTGTGTTGGCCGGGACGAATACATCAACGGAAACGGCAAGCCCTTCGCCGCGCAGCGCCTGTGCCAGCTTTGCGATAAAGCGCGTATAGGCGTCGCGGTCCGTTTCGTTGAAGCCCTCGAAGTCTACGTTGATCCCGTCTAGGTCGTAAATTTTTGAATAGACGATAAGCCGCGCGATGAAGAGATCTTGAGCGCGCTGGTTTTTAAGAAAGCCTGCGGTCATTGCGGCGTTGAAGCTGTTTGAGACGAGCCCCCAAACGCGCCAGCCTCGTTCGTGCGCAGCTTTTGTGTATGCGGCGGAGGCGCGGTTTGCCATGCCGCCGTTCGTATCCATAAGGTTGAACCATGTGGGCGATACGACGTCAAGCCCGGGCGTCTTCGGAGAGGCGGCGAGGTTTGGATTGTCGCGCGAGACATATTCCCAGGTCATTGTCAGCTTTCCAGAAATAGGCTGTGGTTTTTCTCGAAGAGGTCCGTCGTATCCTTTTGGGTTTTTGGCCTCCGTGAAGACGACGCTGCCGTTTTCGCGTCTGAAATTGAGATTTGTCAGAGCGCTCATGCCGGAGACGTTAAAATATGATATCCCGGAAACAGAAAGCGATGGGAAGTAGAGCGACAGGCTCTGCCCCGCAAGCTGCGCCAGTTGAGGGCTGTCGAAGGCCTGCGCAGGATCCTGCACGTTGATGTAAAAGCCTTTATTGTTCGGGCCGTCGGTGAGGACGGCTCCCATGACGCGAAGGGCCTGAGCTGGCGCCCACAGCGCGTCGGCCCTGTAGAAGGCCGTGCCTAAAAGGTCGCGCGTTCCGTCGTGTTCGTAAAAGAGTTCCACCGTCTGGTCCGTATCCGCGGCGGCGCAGAGGCCCGCGGAAAGCAGAGAAAGCAGCACGGCCGCGGCCAGCGCGCCAGCCGCTTTTCGAGCAAAGTTTTTCATAAAAAGAAATCCCCTTTCATAGTACCTTGATATTTTACCTCAAAAAGCTGGCTCCTGCCTCTCATCTTCTGATATAATCTGCGTTATGGCCTAAATTATTTCGGCCGATGGGAAGAGTCAAATGATGAAAAAGTTACTTGCGGCGGCCGCCGCGTTGATTTTGATAATGGAGCCGGGCGCAGCGTATGCCGGACGCGGCATGGGCGTCACGATGTCAGTCTTTCTGACGCAGATGGGCGTCGCCTATGGCCGCGTAAAGTGGGGCTATTCCATTGAGCGCATCGAGGAAGAAATGCTGGCGACTCCGGAGGGCAATTACGTCGCGGAATACAACGATTCCATCGCCCTTTTTATAAACATGCAGAACAAAGACCGGGTGAAAAACGCCGCGCTCTCGTTTATAATCTCAGACGGCGAAGCGTTTCCGGGCTACAGCCGCTCCGGCCTGCCGGACGGAGAGGAGCAGTACGAAGGCGTCTGCACGCAGCTCATACTCTCCACCAATTTAAATATGACGGAGAAAAGGGCGCGCGCAATACTGACGGAGCTTGGGATATCAGGCCCAGTGCTGGACGGCAGACAGCGCCGCGTGCGCGACGGGAGGTTCATCTATATAATGAAGCTCCATAAAACTGGAGCGGTGATTCTGGTTGTTTCTACGCTTTGAACGTATAATGAGTTTAAGCGACAATGGTAATATAGAAGCTGCAACATATTCTTTTTAGAGAGAGGATACGAACGATGACAAAAGAAAATCTGCTTGACAAGCTTGACGAGGCACAGACCCCCGAAGAGATAAAAGCGCTCGGCCAGGAGCTTCTGGCCCTCGACCCGAACGACCCCCACGGAAAGCTGGCGGTCTGGGAGGGAATGGACAACGACGAGGCGCTAGACAACCTCGACATGCTGCGCGAGGCGCTTGATGTTGCGCGCGCTGTGGTAGAGGCAAAGACGGAGCCGCCGTCGCTTGAAGACGACCGCGACGCGATGGCCTACGCCACGATTTTGATGAACCTCGGCTTCTCTGTGCTTGCTGCCGGCGAGACGGAACAGGCCTACGAGTATGCGAAGGAACTTACAAACTTCGACGACGAGGGCATCTACCCCGGACGCACGCTGCTCTACCGGTGTATGCTGGACCTCGGCCTTTACGCTGAGATACTCGACACTCTTGAGGCCGATCCGCTTGAATCCGTCCTGGGCGAACACGCGCGCGCGATAGCTCTGCTTGAACAGGGCGCCGACAAACTCGAAGTATTCGACGCCGTCAACTACGCGATGTCTATCTCGCCCGATGTCCCCTTCTATGTGCTGGGCATGTGGGACTTCCCCGAGTCAGAGGACGACCTTGACGAGGACGAGGCTGACGCCATCAGCGACGCGATGTACCTTTACGAGCCGTGGTCAAAGACGGACGAACGCCTTGCCGCCTTAAGCGCCCCCACCTTCCTCTTCGGCTATATCACCGACAGAATCGACGACAAAAAAGAGATGCAGGTGCTCAAAGAAGGTTACGAGGAATACGGCGTTCTCGACAAGGTCGAGGCGGCGAAAAAAGAGATAGAAAAAATGGAAAAGAAGGGCTGCGAGATCGAAGAGATCGACGCGACAGCCATCGGCTTCACCGGAGATATCTTGGAAGAACTGGGAAAGGCCGCCGAAGCTGAATAAACAAAATCAATAAAGCAAAATACAAAGCGCGCCGCCCCTATAAGCAAAGGGGCGGCGCGCTTTTATTTGCGCAGATGGTCAATCTTTAAAATAAAAATGTTCGCCTGGCTCAATTATCTGGTAGACGTATCCATGTACACGGTCCCACGCATACGGCCCCATTGTGGCAATGCCGCCGAAGCCGTCTAAGAACTGGTAATTGTTGCTGATGGCTCTGTTCATCGTCACACTCCCGTTATATACCGGCACGAACGGATATGGGCCCTCTATGGTCGAGCTGCCCCAGAAGCCGGTCATCGCCGTCTCGGCTATAAGGTTGTCCAGCGTCTTGCGGAAGGCGGCGGAGGTGGTGTCGATGAAGACGAGCCGCCCCATCGAAGACTGTCCGAAGCGCGTCATAAGATAGGCGGCGGCAAACTTGCCCTCCGGCATCTGAGAGAGCGCGGTGACCGCGTTAAAAATCGCGTTTACCGCTACTATCTGGCGCGGGATATAGCTGGTTTGCGGGAAAAATCCAGTCACCTGCTGCCACTGGGCCGGGTCGCCGTTCGGGAACCATCTGTTCACCAAAGCCACAGAGGCCGCAGCCCGAGTCGCAAGGTCCGGCGCCGAACAAGAGAGCTTCCACAGCTCCATATCGCTTCCGGCAGGCGCCTGAGCCGCTATCGTCGCCAGATACTGAGGCCCCTCCGACTTTATCTTCTGCTGCATCTCCATCTGCTGCACAAACTGATCCCAGCTCTGCGCCGCCTCCGCCTGGACCGCGAAAAATGCCGCAGCAAGCATCGCAAGAGCAATCACCGAATTTATTTTTTTCATTTTGAGCACCGCCTTTACCCGTTAGGGATATATTTCCTATCTGTAATAATTCTAATCCACAATGGTTGTAAATTGCAAGAGTAAATTCGCGCTCTTAAAATTTTACATCTCCGCGCACAGATATTTCCTTCTCCCAATTTCCGCCCTGCCAATTTTTTTCGTTGACGCCTTCCGGCATCACCTTCCACATTCTCACATTCGCGCCGGCCTTTGATACTATGTCCACTTTAAACTTAGAGCCGTAGGCAAAGGGGACGAAGACAAGCCCCTTGCCGACATAGACGCGCTGCCCCGGCGCGGCGGAGGCGACGTTCGGCGGGACGGCGCTCCACGGCTCTCCCATCTTAAGCGGATAGACCGTATAGCGTTTTACCGCCGCCGTCGTGAAGACGAGCACGCCGCACTTTGAATAGCCGCGCATGAAGCCTGAGATGAAGGCAAGCTGAGCGTCGGCGTCGCCGGCCGCTGTAAGCGCCGTGAGACAGAAGTTCCCAAGGAAAAACAGGGAATAATCGTTTGCGGCGCCAAGAGCTCTTCCTATGACGGAGGCCGCCTTATCGGGGCGTCCATCCGCGTAATACTGCTGCGAGCTTTGCTGCGTCGCCTCTCTTATCTGCGCGTCGCGTATGAGCGCAAGGGAGACTCCGTAAATATCGGGCAGAGATACCGGCGCTGCCTCAATTTTCTTGTCCACGCTTTGTATCTCCTGCGTCACTTCGGCAATGTCCGTCTGAAGCGCCTGCTGCTTCTCCTCGATGGCTTTCTGCTCGTAGCTTACGGCCTCCGTCTCTGATGCCGCCGGTATCAAGTCGGCCCGCGCGCAGACGGGGAGCGCTGCGGCAAAAAGCAGCGCGAGCGCCAAAGATCTTGTTGGTTTCATATAACGCACCTCTTATATCTGATATTTGTATTCATCTTTAGATTATTAAAACTCTCCATAACTTTTTTAATTATAGAAACTGCCGTTATTTTGATATTTCCTTCATTCTGCCTATGACCTCGCCGAGCCGTTTTATCTTATCTCCGTACTGCCCCCATTCTCCCGCGCGCTGCGCGTTCTGCGCGGCCTCGTAAAGCGACTGGGCCTCCGCGGCGAGAGCGCCTATGTTTTCGTCGGCGATGCCGCTGTGCTGCGCAGCGGGCGACGAACCTGTCACCGTCGTCGTGCCGGTTGAAACGGAAACTCTCTGTCTCATCAATTTTTCAAGCGCGCCGCCGAAATCTTCCGCCCACGCGACGCGTCCTCCGGTGGAGACGATGACGCGTTTGAGCTCCGGCAGTTCGCCTTTTTCAGCTTTGAGGTAGAGCGGCTGTACATAGAGCAGAGATTTGCCTATCGGCACGACGAGGAGGTCTCCGCGTATGACGTCCGAACCGCGCTGGCTCCAGAGCGAAAGCTGGGCCGATATCTCCGGGTTCTGGTCGATGAGCGCCTCCACCTGTCCTGGGCCGTAGATGAGCTTCTGCTTCGGGAACTGATAGACCATCAGCTCGCCGTAGCGCTCCGCGTCGCAGCGTCCCGCCATCCATCCGATGAGGTTGTCGCGGCCAAGCGGCATGTATGGCACGATGATTGAAAATTCCGGAGTCTTCTCGCCCCACAGCTTAACTGTGACGTAGTTGGGGCGCACTCTGTGCTCGCGCCCGACCGGAGTCACCTCCCATACGTCCTCGCGGTTGTAGTAGGTGTTCGTGTCGGTCATGTGATAGGTGCAGAAGACCTCTGTCTGCACCTCGAAGAAATCTTCGGGGTAGCGCATGTGGCGCAGCAAAGTTTCGGACATCTGGCTCTTGTCTTTGAAGAGTTCGGGGAATATCTTCATCCACGAGCGAATGAGAGGGTCTTTGTCGTTTACGACGTAAAACTCCATGCGGCCCGTGTAGGCGTCGGCCACGGCCTTTACGCTGTTTCTGATGTAGTTGACGCCACGGAAAAGGCTCAGCGTGCTCTCTCCGCTGTCAAAGGGCTTTGAATACGGATAGCGGTCGGACCACGTGAAGGCGTCCTGCATCCATTTGATGCGCCCGTCAACAAGAACCGGATAGGTCTCGGCGTCGTAGATGAGAAATGGCGCTATATCCTCGAAGGCGTGGCGCACGCTCCTGTTGTAGAGCACGCGGCTTTTTTCGTTGAGCGCGCCGGTGAAGAGTATCTCCGTGTCGCGGAATTTCAGCGTAAAGAGCAGCTTGCGCCAGAAAGAACCGATAGATACGCCGCCGTCGCCGATGTATTCCGAGCGGACGTTTGAATCGCCCATCGGGTAGTCAAATTCCTTGACGTCGGTCTTGACGAGCACATAAGACGAAAGGTTCGTGCCAAAATATATCTCAGGCCGCGTGAGCGGAATGTCGACTGTAGAACGTACCGGCAGGTCCTTCATGAAGAAATATGGGAGGCCGCCCGAGGCTATCTCGTTTACCGGGTTCATGACTACGCCGTAGCCGTGAGTAAATTCAAGGTGAGTGTTGACCCAGGTCGGGTTTTGCAGCTTTGAAAGCTCCAGTTCGCGGACGCCGAGCATCACCTGGCGGCTCTTGCCTCCGATGAGATAGCGGTCGATATAGACGTCGTTGAAGTCGTAGTAGGTGCGTATGGCCTGCAACTGGCGGTAGGTGCGCAAAAGCGGCGAGTAGTCCCAGAGGCGTATGTTCTGCACCGTCTCGTTGTCGTCGTTTAGCTCCTGCGGCGTCACCTCAGCCTCTGGAGTGAAGGAAACGGACTTGACTCCGCTCAGGCCGAAGGCGCGCCGCGTGTAGTCCAGATGATAGGAGAGGTACGGCTTTTCCATCTCATATTCGTTGGGCTTGACGCGGTATTGCTGAACGATGCCCGGCAGCAGGGTGCGCGCGGCCACTCCCGTGACGAAGAGCACTCCGATGACGATCAGGGAGAGCTTCCACATAGGACGGAAGAAGTTCACGCAAAGGAGCGCCGCGGCCGCAAACATCGCAAAGGCCAGTATCGTGAGCGCTGGCAGTATGACGTGCGTGTCGGTGTAGCCCGCGCCGAAGACGACGCCGGTCGGCGAAAATAGCAGCTCATAACGCGCTATCCAGTACCCGGCGCCCCAGAGGACGAGAATCAATGCTCCAAGCAGCGTGAGGTGCAGCCGAGCCTCCGGCGCAAAATAAAAGGAGCCGGGCTGGAACGATATGAGACGCTTTGAGAAATAAATCGCGGCAGACCCTATCAGCGAGAGCATCAAAAGGCCGCGCGCCCACACCTGGACGAACTTTATAAAGGGCAGGCTGAAGACGTAAAAGCCGATGTCCACCTTAAAGAGGGGATCCGTCTCGCCGAAGGCGGTCGGGTTCATAAATTTCAGAAATTCATGCCACATGCCCATTGCGTTCAGCGCGTTGAGCAGCGCTGCGACAAAGGCCGCTACTATGAGCGCCCTTCTGAGAAAACGCGTCTTCGCCTCCTCGTCGCGCGTCATCTCGACAAGGCGCGCGGAAGAACGGCGAAAGGCGATGCTCCAGTTCAGCGCGTATACCGCAAAGGCCGGAACGAAGGCCGCTGCGAAAAGCTCCCACTTGACCCAGAACCTGCGCCAGAAGACAGACTGAAAACCCTGCGCCTCAAACCAGTAGAGGTTCGTCATAAAGTCCGCAATCGAGGGCAGCACTATGCCGAAAAGCACGAAAAGCCCGCCTACGAGAAACCAGAACTTATTCAACTTCGGAATTTTTATCTCTCTTGCTGGGGACGAGCCGTCGTCCCACCCGGAGCCGTTGTCCCCGTCTCCCGTCGTCCACTCTCGTCCGCCGTTTTTTATATTTCTGAACAGGTCGTTTATATCCACGCTGAGCACCCCTCTGTCGTTTATCACGATTTATTATATTTTTGACCAAATATCGCCCGCTGTCCAGTAGAAAAGCCATATATCAACTATTATAATGCTTAAAGATCATTATGCTTGAAAAGATCAGCACTTAGGAGGGGAAAAATGCCGCTTACAAAAGAAAAGGTACACGAGATGCTTGACGCTATGGGCATCTCTTACGAAACGACAGAACACGAAGCCGTCTACACGATAGATGAGATGAAGGAGATAGAGGGTATGCAGATAGAAAACGTCTGCAAAAATCTCTTCCTCCGCGACGAGAAGGGCAAACGCCACTTCCTGGTGGTGCTTGACGAGGCAAAGAGCGCGGACCTTAAGGCGATTCGCGCGCAGATAGGCAGCACGCGGCTCAGCTTCGGCTCCGAAGAACGCCTCATGGACAACCTCGGACTGATAAAAGGCGCGGTCACGCCGCTTGGCGTGCTCAACGACTGCGCGCATAGCGTCGAGGTGCTCGTGGACGCTGACCTTAAAGGCCGGCCGCGCCTCGGCGTACACCCGTGCGACAACACGGAGACGCTGTGGCTCTCTTTCGGCGACATCGTGAAGGTTGTCGAAAGCAGAGGCAACAAACTGAGCTTCATCAAGATCCAGTAAACAAAGAGCGCCCCGCGAAAAATATCTTTCGGGGCGCTCTTGTTTTTTCGTTCATTTAATTTTTTTACTTCTCAGCTTTACTTATTGATTTTCATCTTTCGAAGCTCGCGTCTTAGCACCTTGCCCGCCGCGGACAGCGGATATTCCGTGACGAAGCCTATCTTGCGCGGCACCTTGTAGTGAGCGAGGCGCTCGCGGCAGTATTCCATCAGTTCCTTCGGCGTCGCCTGCGCGCCGTCATTCAAAATCACGAAGGCCTTCACCAGCTCGCCCGCAACGCTGTTTTTCTCGCCGACCGCAACTGCGGAGTGAACGGCTGGATGCGCCGAGAGCACCGCCTCGACCTCCTGCGGATATACGTTGAAGCCGCTTACGATTATTATGTCCGTGGCCCTGTCTACTATCCTGATGAAGCCGTCCTCGTCTATGCGCACGACGTCGCCGGTGTTGAACCAGCCGTCGTGAAAACGCTCCGCCGTATTGGCCGCGTCGCGGAAATAGCCAGGAACGACGGACGGCCCTTTGAGCCACAGCACGCCCTCTTCGTGTATATCTAGCAGCTCGCCTTCGCGGCTTCGTATCGCAAGCTCGTAATCATGGTACGGCGTTCCCACCGTGCCCAGCTTTTTTGTCTCTTCAAGGCCGTTTACGGCAACTACGGGCGAACATTCCGTCAGACCATAGCCTTCGAGTATCCCCACTCCGAGGTAGAGCTTCGACTGCTCGTCCATCTTCACGTTCAGCCGGTCGCCGCCGACAACGACGTGCGTTATGCCGGTCAGATGTTCGTCCTTCTTCGCAAGAGCGCCAAGCAGAAAGGCCATCACGGTCGGTACGGCTATTATTCTGTTTGCGCCCGATTCTTTTATCGCGGCGACAGTCTTTTCCACCGGCACGAAGCTCGGGATTATCGTCTGCCGAAGGCCGCTGCACAGCGGAAGGATGCCAGCTACGTTGTATCCGAAGGTGTGGAAGTTGGGCAGCACGTTCAAAAATACGGCGTCTTCGTCAAGCAGGTGCGGGACATGTCCTCCTATCGGCGCTATGTTGCTCAATATGTTTGAATGAAGGCAGCAGACGGCCTTAGGCATCCCGGCTGTGCCGGAGGTGGAAAATATTACCGCCGTCGCTTCGTCGTCCGGCTCGCCCTGTCTGCTTTGCCACGCGGGCAGTCCCCCTTCAAGCGAGACAGGAACAAGCGGCACGGAGGAGTCAAAGCCGCCCTCCTTCGCCTTTTCGCAGGCCTCGGACGTCAGCATCACAGCCGCTACATCCAGCATTTTGATGGTGGCGGCGAGGTTTGCCGCGCCGGTGCGCGCGTTGAGCGGTGCTACGGCCCCGCGAAGGCGCCAGCAGGCGATAGAAAGAGCCAACACCATCGGCGAGTTCGGAAGAAGTATCGCAATCCTCGCGCCGGGACGAAAGCCCGAAGCGCGCAGGCTGTTTTCACACTCCGCGGCGAGTCCCTCAAGACGGCCCCAGCTCCACCATTCTCCCTGCCACCATATACAGGGAGAATCCTGCCTGCCGCGCCACGCGCCGCAGATCGCATCTTCAAGGCGATGATAAGAATTTTTTTCTGACATAAAGCTACACCCCATATAAATTAAAGATAAAAATCGCGTTTAGGTCAATCCGAACTTCCCGGTCTTATCCTTCTTTGAAAAATACCCTTGTCGTTCGCACAGTAGACTACGGCCATCGCTTTGTTGAGCGGCAGATGGCTTCTTGGGTCTATGGTGAGAGTTGCGTGCGCCAGAGGAAGGTTTTGCGTGGCAAGCAGCGTATGCCGGATCGCTTCTCCGCGAAATCCTGGAGACTCGCGAAGCGCCGCCGCCACCCACTGAAGCCCGTCATAGGCAAGGATGGCCGCCGCCACGTTCTCCGGCGGACAGTTCTCGTTATAAAGACTGCGGTAGTCCTTGAGCACGGAGCGAATGGCTGGATCAAGCGAGGAGACTTCGTTTATCCACCAACTGCCCTTAAGCGCGGCGCCGGCGCTGTCGTAAAGGTCCTCGGTATAGTCCTCGCCCAAAATCGGAATTGAAAGCCCCGTTTCGGCCGCGGCGGCAACGATCTTCGCCGCCTCTTTGCCGCTTGCGGGAAGTATAAGAACATCCGCGCCGCTTTCTGCAAGAGCTTTAAGCGCCACGGCGTGTCCGCCAGCGTTTTGTCTGTAGGGCAGCTCGGCCACTACGGCCGCGCCAAAGCCGCGCGCCCACTTGCGCACCGAGGCGCTCACTTTTTCTTTCACCGCGTCGGCTGGGTCGTAATAGACCGCGAATTTTTTCTTTTTCAGCGCCTGCGTCGCAAAATAGGAAAGCGCCTTGCCGCGGTATGCCGCGTCGCTGGTAAGGCTGTAGGCATAGAGGAACGGCCCGTTCACACTCATCAGTTCGTCGTCGGGCGGTCTTTTAGCCGTCACCACGAGCGGCGCCTCTATCTCGTCCGCGGCCGCGGCAAGTTCCGAAAGGCTGCCGTTGTTGGCCCCAACCATCATTACAAGAATGCTTTTATCTTTCATGGCGCGCTTCACGGCCGCCACCGCCTTTTTAGGGTCACGCGGAAGGTCGAAGCCCACCACCTTCAGTTTGTACTGTCCCTTGATGGGCCCCTGTAAATTTATGCGCTCCACCGCAAGCTGCGCCGCGCGAAGCTGCAAATGCGAAAGCGCGGCCTCCGGCCCTGACATCGGCGCGAAATAGGCGATGCGCAGCTCGTCTCCGACCGGCGTGCGCTGGCTGCCTATCTGAAAGAAAAGTATCGTGATGGCGACAAGCGCCGCTATCATGATAAGCCCGTTGTTGAGAGAGTTTTTCCTGATGCTCTTGCCGCGCGGACGGTTTGAGATGCCGCCCGATATTCTTTTTAAGTTTCCCGGCACGGCGATAAGCTCCTCTTCCGGCATAGGAAGCTCGTCCTGCCTGCCGTACAGCTTTGCCTGCACATCGTTTATCAAATCAAATACATACTGAGATTCCTCGCGCGAAAAACCAAGCTGGCACGATAAGGGGTATTCTGCCTCCGTGAGCCGCCCCGCGTGCGCGGCGGGACGCCAGCCGCTTTTTAAAAGACGGCGCAGAGCAAATGTAAGCCTGAAACTCTCCTCAGCCTGCTGCGCACAGCGGTCTTCCAAAAATTGGGATAGTCTGTCAGGATCTTCTAAAATTTTTATTCCATACGTTTCAACCAGTTCGGACACTACATCCCGTATATCTTCGGACATTTTTTCACTCCTTACCTTACTTAATAAGTATACAGCAAAGAGCCGAATAAATAAATTTACGGAACTCAAAATGAACGAAGGGCTGTGATATAATTTAAAAAGAATAAATATTGGAGTCGGCAGGAAAAATATGAAGAATATAAAAGGCGCAGTCACATATATATTTCTGACCACCGTTTTAGCGGCGGCGGCGATTTTAGGCTGGCGCGTCGATTCGCTGGCCTTCCTCGACAAAGAGGATAAAATATTATTTTCAATGCCAATGGCGTCAGGGCAATCCTTCACCACCACCTACATACATTCGGTAGAGCTCACGCCGGTCGAAGACGAATATCGCGTTCTTGACGGCAAAGTCTGGCAGTGGCAGGAGCGGGTAAAGTCATCAAACGCCGGTATGCCCTGTTTTGCGCCGGAGAACGGCCTCTTCACCAGGACGGACGAATGGCTCATCTTTCAGGGCGGCAGAAAACCCTGGGACCGGTTCTACCTCAGAGTCGGAAACGAGCGCTTCGGAAAAAACAAACTTATTATCGCACCATACGCCCCCTCCCCGCTTTACAGGATATTCCCCGGACAACGGCTGACGGTGACGGCAAGAAACGCGCCTCTTATCCTTTCAAAGCCGGTAGGCCTTGAAAAAGTTTTTAACGGCGGCTCATAAAATCATAAATAAAGATTGGCGAAAAAACAGAGGGCGCCTACTAGAGAAAACAAAAGAAACAGATACGAGCCGGCCCAACCGGGCAGGCTTTTTTGCATCCCGCGGTAGAGAGCGCGAAGGGGCGGAATGACCGCCATCTGCATGACAAAGACCTTGACCCAGAAGGCCGCGAAATCCGCGGCGAACATCGAAGCGCTCGAAAGCCCCAGCGCCCCGCTTACGTTCCACGGCACAAAGAGCGCCGTTATTATGACTGGGGCAAGCGAGGCGCGAAGCCCGTCAAAGACCTCAAGCAGCGAAATATATTCCGGCGCCTCGCAGCCGCGAGTGAGCCCGCAAGGCGAGACAAAGGCCAACGACATAAAGAAAAAAAGCAGCCCAGCCTTCCCCCAGAGATTTGCCGTCTCAAAGAGCGGAACCGCGGTGTAGGCAGAGAGGCCGAGCAAGTCGCCGGGAATCCCCGTAGTCTGCGCAAACCACGCGAAGGCGCAGCAGACCGGCAGAAAGGCCATCGTAAATTTCAGCATGAGATCCTGCTGATCCTTCTCAAGCGACCTGGAAAATTTTTCCGAATATCCTCTCAGCCCGTGAAGGCAAAATATCTGAGCAAGCACCAGAAAGAAGAGCATCAGCAAAACGCCGCCGCGTATTTGTATGAACGACGAAAAGGCGCCTATAGGCACAAAATAATAGACGGCGATGAGCGACAGACAGGAGTAATATAGCGAGCGGGGCGCCTTCGCGGAAAAAAATCGCGAGCCTGATATAAAACGCATATAGGGCGCAAGGACGGAGGGCTCCTCGCGTCTGCCAAAGAAGGTCAAAAGGTATCCGCGCCCCGCGCACCCGGCGAAAAGGAGCGTGATATTAATTATCATAAACAAAAATGCCGCGGCAGAAATCACATATATCAAATAATTAATAGGCATGGACTATCCCCTCCTTTTAACAGTTATTGAGCAACGATACCGTCTGTCAAACGCAGATATCCACAAAAGCGGGAATATTACCGGTACAACGTCATTTTACGTTATAAATTAAAAATATCATTCGTTAATAAGGCGTATTATTTTTTCATAAAAAAGAGCCGCCCTTTCGGGCGGCCTTTTTTATTCTGTGTAAAAACTGGCTTATTTCATTATGCCCTTTTCTTTGTAGAACTTCACTGCGCCGGGGTGCAGAGGAGCTGTGAGTCCGTCGAGCGCGCCCTTAAGCGTGATTTCCTTGCCCTTTGCGTGGACGGCAGCGATGTCCTTCAGGTTTGAGAACATGCCGTTCAGGAATTCGTAGATCTGCTCTGCGGGGACTGAATCGTTGGTGATGAGGATGGCCATAACCGCGGGGGTGTTGACCGCTTCATTGATGCCTTTGTAGGTCTTCGCGGGGATGCTGCTCTTTACAAAGAACGGATAGGCCTTGTGAAGCTTGGCAAGCGTAGCGTCGTCAAAGCTAAGAAGGGCTACGTCCTTTGTTGTTGTGAGGTCCATGATGGCTGCTGTCGGGTAACCGGCGACGACGAATCCGGCGTCGATCTGGTTGTCCTTGAAGCGGCTTGCCGTTGCTGCGAAGTCGAGGAAGTCAGCCTTTTTGAGATCTTTGTAGGTGAGTCCGGCAACCTTGAAGATAGCCTGAACGTCGCCTTCAACGCCTGAACCAGGAGCGCCTACGCCTACGCGTTTGCCCTTAAGGTCAGCGATGCTCTTGATGCCGGCATCCTTCGCGATGACTACCTGTACGTGCTCAGGATAGAGGGACGCTACTGTGCGGATGTTCTTGAGGGGCTTGCCCTGGAACATGAGCTGGCCGTTGTATGCCCAGTAGGTGATGTCGTTCTGTACGAACGCGATTTCGATACCCTTGGTCGCAATAAGGTTCGCGTTAGCAACTGACGCATTTCCTGTTTCCGCCGTGCACTGGATCTTGCCGCCCTTTGTAACCGCCGCCGCAAGGGCGCCGCCTACCGCATAATAAGTGCCTGTGGTTCCGCCGGTAGCTACTGACATGTAAACAGGCGCTGCTACGGCAACTGTTGTGAGGGACAGTGCTGCGAGAAGTGCTACAACTGCTGCGATGATGCCTTTCTTCATTTCTGTTTCCTCCCTGAAATAAGTTTTGCAGATGCGAAACGGCGGTGAACGCCGTTCCGCTAATTGCTGATTATAATACGCTTTTTTCCAAAAATACTCAATGCGTTTTCAGTGAAATTTCAGTTTATTAGACTGCTTTTGCTACAAGTTTTTTTGCTTTCGCCGTCTGCACTACATAAATGAGGCCGAGGATCGCAAGCCCAGCCACGTCGGATATTGTGCCGGGGATCATAAGCCCAAGCGCTCCTCCGAATGCAATAATGCGCATGTACCACGCAAGAGGCGCTTTAAAGAATCCTATGGTGAACATGGCGAGCAGGAATACTCCGATGAGCGCCGTGCAGATGGCCTGCGCCATTTCAAGAG
>JAVVPF010000014.1 GCA_036655895.1 Cloacibacillus sp.
CGAAGGTCGTCTTTGGCGCGCGGCTTTGCCTGTTGGTAGGAAACAGCGACTCTGTTGATGCTGAATATGGCCGAAACGCCCTCGTTGTAGACGGTTTCGATGCCGTTTGCGATATCGCCTACGACTGCTATAACCGGCGTGCCCTGTTTTTTAGCGCGTCGCGCCACTCCTATGACGACCTTCCCGCGCAGGCTCTGTCCGTCTATCTTACCTTCTCCGGTGAATACGATATCCGCTTCTTTTGCCAGTTCGTCAAAGCCCACTGTGTCAAGCACGGTTTCTATTCCCATTTTCAGTTCCGATCCAAAGAGCGTGCGCATTCCATACCCCATGCCCCCGGCTGCGCCCGCGCCCGGCATCTCCGCGCAGTCAGCGCCAAGCTCTTTTTTCACCACCGACGCAAAGCTGCGCAGGCCGGCGTCAAGCAGAGGCAGCGTCTGTGCCGTCGCGCCTTTTTGCGGGCCAAATACATAGGCGGCGCCTGTTTCTCCGTAGAGAGGGTTGTCGATGTCGCACATCGTCGTTATTTTTAAATCTTTTAGCTCCGGCGCCATCTGAGAAAGGTCCACGCGTGCGATTTTTGCAAGAGTGCCTCCAACTGGTACGAAGCTCTTTCCATCCGCGTCCGAAAATAAAACGCCGACCGCGGCGGCCGCACCGCATCCGGCGTCGTTTGTGGCGCTGCCGCCCAGTCCCATGATGACGCGGCTGCATCCGCTGCGTGCGGCGTCGAGAATCAGCTCGCCAACACCGTAGGTTGTGGTGCGCATAGCGTCGCAGTTTTCGCCGGAAAGAGGCAGTCCAGCGCAGGCTGCCATTTCGATTATGGCGGTCCTTCCGTCTTGTATAAGGCCGTAAAAAGCTTCGACCTCTTCAAAGTTTGGCCCGTGCACCTTAATATATTTCTTTTTTCCTCCCATTGAGGAAAGAAAAGCGTCAACACTGCCCTCTCCGCCGTCGGCGACCGGGATCGCCTTCACTGAGGCTTCAGGGAGATGCTTTTTTATCGCGCCTGTCATTATCTCGCATATTTCCAGCGAGCTCATCGTTCCCTTGAAGGAATCGGGTATCAGAAGGAATTTTTTCATTTTAGTTAGTCCTCACTAGTAGACTCTCTTATGCTGAACATTTCTACCGCCTCCTGAATGTTTTTAAAGACGCCTGACAAATATGATCGTAGCTTCTTTTGGGGGAAAGTCATGGCGTCGGTTTATATTAGCTTGATGCGTTTGAGTGCCAGATAGTAGGCGTTCACTTGCGGGAAGTCGTCAAAGCGCAGGCCCAGACGCTCTTCCAGCTTTTGGAGACGATAGGAGAGCGTGTTGCGGTGCAGGTGCAGCTTTTCCGCGGCCAGCTGCTTGCTGAAAAAAGATTCGCAGTAGACCATGAACGTCTCGATAAGTTCGTTTGCTTCGTCGTCGCGCAGCGCCTCCGCTATCCTTTTTTCTATCGACCTCATCGAATAATTCGGCTTTAGAGAAAGCAGCATGTCGCAAAGCATAAAGCCGCTGTGGTGATAGACGCCGGGCGCAAGGGAGAGTTTTTCAGCTATTTTAACTACGTCCCACGCGTTCTTATAGGCTGAGGGCAGTTCGTAGAGAGTGCGCGCCTGATGGCCGAGGCCTATTATCGTCTCTATGGAGGCCTCTTTTAATTTTTTATATATTTCTTTGCCAGTCGCCGTCACCGTCTCTTCGTCCTCCTGCTGGTTCTTTTCGTCGGGGCATTCCACGGCGCGGATGACCACAAAGCGGTCGCGCGAGGCGCTTGCTATGATGTTTTGCGGATCGGGGAACTTCTCACGCAGTATTTCGATGACTCTTCCGTGCATTGAGGAATAGTCTATTTCGTCGGCGATGGGGTCTGAGTAACTGTCGTAGGATATTTTCATCGGGTTTTTGTCGAGCTGCAATCCTCTGAAATTGGAAAAGAATATAGACATGACAGCCCTGGGGGCGTCAAGGTTTATCCCAAGCTGCGCCGCCTTTTTTATGAGAGGCTCATGTTCGTTAGCTGAGGGGTCAAAGAGACTTATCTCATGCACAAGCTCGTTTATCTTTTTCTGAGGCGAGGTAAGCGACGGAGAGTTTATTTTTTCGCGCAGGATGCTCTCTATCTGGTTTTTCACGAGCATCGTAAATTCAAGCACGACCTCGGGCGGCCCCGCTATCGCCGCCGTGCCGATTACGCGTCCGTTGTAAAAGATGGGGACGGTGCTGCCAGGGTACCATACGCCCATAGTCTTTGCCGTCTCTTCGTCGTCAAAGCTTATCTTTTTATATTTGATACAAGGCACGGAGGGACGGTGCAGCGTGCCTATCCGTTCCTTCGCCGGCGCGCCTATTATTATCCCGCTTATGTCTGTGATGATGATGCTGCGTCCCATCAGCGAGCTTAGATATTCGGAAATTTCTTGTGCGTATTTTTTCAGCATGCTGTCCCTTCTTCCATGTTTGACCATGCTAAATGATACCATATATTTTATATGCGCAAGCCCTTTTTACCTGCTGGAACTGGCGTCGTAAGCGTTCTTGACTGGCGTTGAAATTATTTTCCCAGCCTTTATGGAATATATGCAGATATCGTTTATGTTCGAAGACGCGGTTCGTTTTTGTACCGCTGAATGGAGGACGAACAGCAGTTCGTCCGTGCTTCCGGCAAGCCATGAAGCGCGCTGTACGCAGATAGTTTTTAGCGGGATGTTTGTCAGCTTTCCGGTCTTTATATTGTAAACGAATACCCCGGAGCGGCAGTCGGGGTTTTGACATGTGCGGCAGTGAGTCTCCCCTATCTGCACCGCGAAGATGATGTTTTCGCCGTCCGTCGACTGTGTGAAGTGTATATCGCTTCCGCCAAGGATTTTTTCTTTGGCAAAAAGAGGATCAAGCGGGACCACGGTCAATTGTGCTCCGTCCAGGCTGAATTGGTAGAGGTTCGTCATGTCCTGCGCCCAGAACGATTTTCCGTCCGCCGAAAAAAAGGGAGAGAAAAGATCATTTGGCGCGGGCACGCCGCCTTTTCCAGGAGTTATGATTTTTTCACGTCCCGAAGCTATGTCATATATGGCGGCCAGCCAACGTTTCCCACCCACGTATTTTGAATAGAGCAGGCTCTTTCCGTCTGTAGACCAGCGCGGGCCGTAACTGTTCCCTCCGCTTACGCGAAGCCGAGTGATTTTACCGTTGGGGATGGAGCAGAGCGCTATCGTTCGGCTGCCGTTTTCCCCATAGAGCGTGAAAGCTATCTGATCGCCGTTTGGCGAAATTTCAGGGTCAGCGGCGTTTCGTTTTATGAGCGTGTGCGAGGCGCCGTTTTCATAATAACCGACAGAGCTCTCTTTGCCTCTCCATTGGCCAAAGGCTATGCGAAGCGAAGAGGCCTCCGCCTGTACGGAAATTATTATAAAAACAAGAGCCGCCGCCGCAAGCAACGCAAGCCGGCCGGTAAAAAAAGATGTTGGCGGATGCAGGCTTTTTTTCATTAAGCTCCCTCCCAGGATTTGCAGCTAAAGGCGTGGCGCGCCTTCGCACTTAGATTTTACCTCCTACGCGCAAACTGCGAAAGCACCGCGCCTGCGTCGCACACGACTGTTGCAAACTTCCCGTGAATGCCTTATTATTGTCGGGCAAATGAAATAAAATTCCGTCTATTGAAAAGGCTTGGATTGGAGGCCAATATGAAAGAAATCTCTGTAAGATCGGTGGACCGTGCATTTTCCATTCTCCAGGCGTTCTCCCGCGACGATTATAAACTGACGCTCAGCGAGCTTGCCGTGCGCATCGGGCTGCCCGTTACTACGACGCTGCGGCTTGCGAACACGCTTGAAAGCCTGAACATGCTGCACCGCCACAGCGACCGTTCCTATTCGTTGGGAAACCAGCTGTATATCCTAGGAAGCATAGCGAAGGTCAACTTCCGCCCGCAGCAGGTAATTTATCCGTACATGAAACAGCTGCGCGATGAAACGAAAGAGGCCGTTTCACTCTACGGTGTCGTAGGCGAGGACCGCGTCTGCTTTGAACATGTAGAAAGCCTGCTTTCAATGCAGTGCGTAATGCGGGTCGGAGACAAGCTTCCGCTTTGGGCCGGAGCCGGTGGGCGCGCATTGCTTGCCTTCCTAGGGGAAGAGGCGATAGAACGCGAAGTGGCAAAGGCGCATCAGATAACGCATACAACGCTCTTTGAGCCTGACAAGCTGCGCCGAAGCCTGGCCGACGTGCGCACGCTGGGATATTCGGTGAGCCACGGCGATCGCGAAGAAGGGATACTCTCAGTTGCAGTTCCTATCATGAACCGTCAAGGGGGCCTTGAATTCTCACTATCCATAGCAGGGCCAGCGCAGCGCTTCACGGAGGAGACGGCGCTTTCTCTTGTGCCCGCGATGCAGAAAATGTGCCGCGAAATCTCCACTCAGATATAATATAACAACTGGAACGCCGTATGTATTTGGCGTTCCAGATTTTTCCGGGAGAGTGGGCGTTTATCTGTTAGATTATTAATAAACGGTGCGCGGCGTCTACTGTTTTTTCGTGGCGGAGAGCGCCGTCAGCTCTGAGACCTTTCCTGCGCGTAGGATAGCGCTGTCGGTGCGGTGTCCTACCCAGTGCTCAAGCTTTTTCGCGAGAACGATCATCTTATCCAGATCGATTCCCGTATCTATCCCCATCTCGCAGAGCATGTGGAGCATATCCTCCGATGCCGAGTTACCAGAAGCGCCGGGGGCGAAGGGGCATCCCCCAAGTCCGGCCATAGAAGCGTCATAACGCACGATCCCAGCCTGAAGCCCAGCTATGACGTTTGCAAGAGCCATACCGCGCGTGTTGTGCAGATGCAGGAACCAGCGCACATCGGGGAAACGTTCGCGCAAGTATGAAGCCGTATCGTAGACTTGGCGTGGATTTGCCATCCCGGTCGTGTCAGACATCGAAAGTTCTGTAATGCCAAGTTCGCAGAATTTTTCCGCAATCTCCGCCACCTGTTCCTTTTTTATCTTTCCCTCAAACGGACAGCCGAAAGTTGTGGAAATCGCGCCGGAGACCCCTGCGCCGTTTTCTCGCGCGAAAGCCGCGCATTCTCGAAAGCCGTCCAACAGCTCTGCGATGGATTTTTTTAAATTTGCACGTGCGTGTGACTCGCTTGCGGAGAGCGTCAGTTTCACCTTCGTGATGCCGGCGGCAATGGCGCGTTCCGCGCCCTTTTTATTTGCAACGAGGCAGCGATACTCCACGCCGGGCAGCCGCTTTATACTCCGCGCCACCGCATCGGTGTCCGCCATCTGCGGCACAGCCTTTGGATGTACAAAAGAACCCACCTCGATTATAGGTACGCCCGCCTCGGCAGCGCCGTTTATAAGCTCTACCTTCTGCTCAACGCTGAGCATTGTCGGTTCGTTTTGAAGGCCGTCGCGTGGCCCCACCTCGCAGAAAATTATTTTTTCAGGCCATTCCATCTTTTTATGACACTCCAATCTGGCGATTTATAATTTCTATCAAGATAATAAAAGATTACTCTTGTAATTATGTTCTGTCAAGTGATATTATATTTCATGTAATGGAAAACATAAACGCACATAGGAGGAATTGTAATGGCACATAAATTTTCTCTCGCGCACCTTACGGTACTTGGCTGGTCTCCTGTAGAAATGGCGTACAACGCGGCGCTTATTGGCTATGACTACATCAGCATCCGCAACATCAATATGGGTGTCAAGGGCGAACGGGACTTCAGCATACCAATAGGCGGAGAGCGCTACAACGCGCTGATGCGGGCAATCGGCGAAACTGGCATCGGTATCCACGATATAGAGCTTGCCCGCGTAGTCGATGGAGTGGATGTGGCAAGCTACGAGGCCGCGCTTGAATCCGGCGCGTCGCTTGGTGCGCAGGGAGTGCTGAGCAGCGTTTGGACGGAGGATAAAAAATATTATACTGAGCAGTTTGCGCGTCTTTGTGACATTGCTGCGAAATACGGACTCACTGTGAATCTAGAATTTGTAACGTGGGCGGGTATATGGGACCTCAAAGGCGCGCTTGAGCTGCTTGCCGTCGTAGAGCGGCCTAACGCGCGGCTCATGATAGACACGCTCCATGCGTGGCGCTCCGGCGTAAGCACGGCCGACATTGCAGCGTGCCCAAAAGAACTCTTCGACATGGCCCACATTTGCGACGGCCCCGCCGAGATTCCCGCGCGCACCGACAAAGAGGCGCTCATCTACACCGGCCGCGATGCAAGATACTACGTAGGTGAAGGCACAATAAACATAGCCGACATGGTAAAATCGCTGCGTCCCGACACAGTCCTATCAATAGAGCTCCCGCACCTAGCGCGTTCAGCCGAATACGGCAGTACAGAACATGCACGCAGATGCCTTACCACGGCGAAAAGATATTTGAAAGCAGCCGGCGCGGAATAGACTTGCGGTACAGATGCATTCATGGCGCCCGATCGTGTGTTTGTATCTAAAAACCTCTTGTTATGGGGTATAATTGCTTCCTAGGAATGATAAGGAACCCGAAAACATGCGGCATCTTGGGCATATAGATGTTGACAACGTATTCTGAGGGGGCGTAATCTTGTACAGGCCTGACGGAAAAAAACCTTCCGATAAAACTGAGAAAAAATCAGAAAGCCTTTCGAACTACGTATATGATGCAATCAAAAAAAAGATTGTTACCGGTGAACTTGCTCCAGGAAATGCTCTGATCGACAGGGTCCTGGCGGAGGAAATGGGTGTGAGCCGGACGCCCATACGAGATGCCCTGAAACGTCTTTCGTTGGAAGGGTGGGTATTGTGGCGCGAACATAAAGGAGTCGTCGTTTCCGAGGTAAACTCAGATGACGAATATCAATTATTTTTACTTCGTGAGATGATAGAACCGTTTATAGTAAAAAAAATCATAACTACAAAAAGACCGCAGGTACTTGCGGGACAGCTAGTAGCTATTGCTGATGCAATGGAACTGTTGCAGGATCGCCCCGTAGAGTTTATGGAAAAGGATATGGAATTCCATTCCACCATCGTAGAGTTTATGGGCGTAACAAAACTCGGCCCTTTATGGGAAAAGATATGCGACGATATGACAAGGCTGGTTGTGCAATCTGTGCGAAAGCGCAGAGCGCCTAAGGATATTATGGAGGAACACCGGATACTGATAGAGGCGTTTTGGAGAGCAGACCTTGAGAAGGCGTTGGAATGTATATCGAAGCACTGTAATCTTATAGTAGAGACCTACCATAACAATCAAAATTTATCGTAATTGGTATTAAATTATGAACAAACATCAATGCCATAGTATTAGGCATTGTTATATCGAATATAAAATAATATTTTTAATTTTAGGCGCTTAAACTTTATTGTTTAAGCGCCTTTACCTATGCTTTATGAAATTTTATATGAAGTTAAATAAAACGTTATGGTTTTAATGGTATTTATATAAAAACTAGACTGCCCAAAAAATACCAATCTTCATATTGTTTTTTTCGCAGTACGAAAAATTATTTGAACTTGGGCTTCTTGACAAGCCTTAAGTAAGCTTATATCTTAAGCTTAGATTCCGAAGTTCAGATATTTTTACTGCCTGACGAAATAATTTGTATTAAAATTAGAACCATCGCTGATACTATGTGGTAATATAAAAACTCAAAGTTTAGGAGGCACAAACGTGACTAGAAAATATTCAGTGGCGCATTTAACCTGGCTTCAATGGACTCCGCCGGAAATGATTTATAACGCACACGCGATAGGTTTTGACCGTGTGAGCCTACGCACCATAAGCCAGGGGCTAGCAGGGGAGATAAGCCATGATCTTTCAAAAAACAATCAACTTTTTAAACTTACAAAACAGGCGCTGTCGGATACGGGAATCAAAATAAACGACATAGAGCTTGCGAAGATTGATCCCGGAACCACCGATATAAAAAAATACGAACCCCATCTTGAGGCTGCGGCGGAGCTTGGCGTTACCGATGTCATCACAAATATATGGAGTCCAGATCCTTGCTTTTATGAAGAAAAATTCGGCCAGTTATGCGATTTGGCCGCAAAATATGGCATGGATGTAAATTTGGAATTTGTTACATGGGCCGAGGTAAAAGATTTAAAGGCGGCGCTGGATCTGGTACGCACGTCAAATAAGCAAAACGCACGGATACTTCTTGACACGCTTCATTTTTATCGCTCTCACGTCTCTTTAGATGAATTGAAAGCCGCGCCTAAATATCTTTTTAAAACAGTTCATGTCTGTGACGCGGGCAAAAAGATCCCCACAGATAAAGAAAGTCTGGTCCATACCGGCAGGGCCGAACGTTTGTACATTGGAGAAGGCGCCATAGACATTGCGTCGATAGTTCGCCTCCTAAATGATGACGTCGTATTGTGCCCTGAAATGCCCCACTTAGAAAGAGTGAGCCAAATAGGGGCTTTTGAACATGTTCGCAGGACGCTGGCAACAGCAAAAGACTATTTTAAACAGCACGGCATAAATTAAGTCATGCTATAGGCAGGAGGTGATTTTTGTGACAAGGATGCTTGAAGGAAAGAAGGCAATTATCAGCGGCGGCAATGCCGGTATTGGTCGGGCGATTACGCTGGCTTATGCCAAAGAAGGCGCAGACGTCGTAATTTATGGACGCAATGCTGAAAAAAATCTGACAGTCGTCGAGGAGGCTAAAGCGTTTGGAGTAAACGCCTGCCCGATATGCTGCGATGTGTCCGATCCTAAGGAGGTTGAGGTTGCAGTAGAGAGGTCTGCTAAGTTTCTGGGAAGAATAGATATTTTGGCTAACATTGCCGGTATTTCCCCCAAGAAACCAGGCGGATTCAAGATCCCGTTTTATGAACTTGAGATAGATACATGGAACGAAGTAATGAATGTAAATTTGAATTCTGTTTTTTATGTATCCCGCCTAGTGAGCAAATATATGATCAATCAGAGCTACGGGAAAATAATCAACATGTCTTCAATCGTAGGGCTTACTGGAAGCGAGCACGGCCCAGCCGCAGCATGTTATTCGGCGTCTAAGGCAGGAATAATTTCTTTGACGCGTTCAATGGCCTATGAGCTTGCGGAATATAACATTACGGTGAACGCTGCAGCTCCCGGGCGTATTGCAACGGCGATGTCCAGCACCAACAATGAATATTATAACCAGCGCAATTTGAACGACATTCCCGCAAAGCGTTTTGGAACCCCCGAAGAGGTCGCGGACTTTTTCGTGTTTTACGCGTCCGATAAATCGTCATATATTACCGGAGAAACCACGCTTATCACAGGCGGCTGGCTCATCAGGTAACACGATAGTGTAACAGCTCCATTTTAAATAAAATCTTTAATAAATCTTGAGGAGGAACTAATACTATGAAATCGCATAAGATGTACTCTTTTTTACTGTTTATCGCTGTAATGGCGGCCGCATTCTTCTCTTCCGGGAACATGGCTATGGCGGATGCCGCCAAATATGCCAAACTTAAGCCGATAACCTTGGTCTATCCCCACACGTCGCCAAAGACGGAAGCAAACGCCCTTATGGCCGATCTGATTAAAAAATATGCGGAAAAAGAGACTGGTGGAAAGCTGAAAGTTGAGGTCATGCCAGCCGCGCAGCTTGGAACAGCCCAGGAGACGGCGCAGCAGCTTCAAGACGGCAGCATAAACTTAAGTTCGGAACAGGTATATTCCATCGTGGACTTTATACCGGAGGCGTCAGTTTTTGATATGCTCTTTATGTTCTCCACCTATGATAAAAATACGATCGATAAAACGCTGAACACAGGTCCGGTGAATAAGTTTCTCCAGGAAAAGTATAACAAGGCGGGCTTTCAGCTCCTGGGCTACATGCAGGGAGCAACCTTTCGTGAAACGACCTCTAACAGAAAACTCGATGGCCCTGCAAATTTCAAGGGAATGAAGATAAGGACGCTGCCCAGCAACAACTTTGTCGTTGGATGGAAGGCAATGGGCACAGCTCCTACCCCGATAACCATAGGAGAACTGTATCTTTCTCTGCAGCAGAAACTTGTTGAAGCTCAGGAAAACCCGTACGACATCGTCCTCTCCAATAATTTTAACGAAGTGCAAAAATATCTCTGCGCAACGCATCATAATCTCTATGTCATGCATATCATCATGAACAAGAAATTTTATGACGCGATGCCCAAAGAATATAAAGAAGCGCTCGAAATGGCAGTCAAAAAAGCGAGAACTGAAATCGGAAATTCAATGCCGCAGCTTGCGGAGAAATCCAAAAAAGAACTCCTCAAGCGTGGTATGACTATTATCAACTATGACAACAACGCATTTGGCGATTTCCGCAAATCGGTCAAACCGCAGTGGGACAGCATTCGTAAAATAGCCGGCAACCAGACAGTTGATTTAATGATAAAAGAACTCGAAGCAAATTCAAAAAAGAAATAACCGCGATAAGTAAAAACCTATCCGCTGCTCCAATCTTGTAAGAGGCCAGAAACAGGCACGCGGTGTTTCCGGCCTCTTTTATAAAAATAATCTAAGGAGTGAAGGTAATGTTAAAGGTTCTTCGCTGGCTTGACAGACATTTTGAAGAAACAGTTCTCATACTCCTCATGATCGGTATTTCCTGCACAATGTTCTTACAGGTTATTATGCGCTACGTTTTCAATACGCCGCTTACCTGGCCTGAGGAAATCAGTCGGTACATGTGGATCTGGACGGTGTTTTTCAGCTTAAGCTACACAATATATCTTAGGAATATGCTACGTGTTGATGTTATAGCCGATATGCTGCCGCCGAAGGCAAAGCAGATCCTTGATATATGCATTCAAGCTTTGAGCTTGGTGATCTATACCATCTTTACATTTTATTCTTTTAAAGTTTACACCTCGTTGGTCTTAAGCGGCCGAGTCTCTCCTGCGCTCCGGATTCCGATGTATCTGGTTTACAGCGTCGTTTGTATCGGATTTTCACTCAGCGTTTTTAGAACACTGCAGCTGATAATAGAGCTTTTAGGCGAGATGCGCGGCCGCAAAAGCGAGCATCTTTTGATTACAGAGCAAATGCAGGATACAATGAAAAAGGAAGGAATATAACATGGCTGCTTTAGTATTTTTCGTATTTCTAGCATTTCTTGCTTTTAGCGTGCCCATTGCCGTCTCAATGATCATCAGTACGCTGGTTCCACTACTTTCAGGCGCGCCGGGAGCCAGTAGCATCACTACCCTTATACAGAACACCTTCAGCGGAGCCGATTCCACCCCCATAATCGCCATACCCCTTTTTATTCTGGGCGGCGTTTTGATGGCCGAGGGCGGTATATCTGAAAAATTATTCAACGTTTTTGCATTTTTTATAGGAAAACGCAGAGCTGGTATGCCGATAGCGGTGATACTTACCTGTCTCTTTTACGGCGCAATCTCAGGTTCCGGCCCGGCGACAACAGCGGCTGTCGGTGGCATGACCATACCGCTGCTTATTTCCCTGGGATATGACAAACGTTTCTGTGCTGCCATGGTAGCGGTGGCTGGCGGACTTGGCGTAATTATTCCTCCCAGTATCCCCTTTGTTCTCTATTCACTGGCTACCGGGGTATCCACGGGAGCTCTGTTCCTTGCTGGTGTATTGCCAGGGATATTCATTGGCATCTGTCTGATGCTGTATGCCGTGGTCTACTGTACCATACACGGAGAAGATAAAGAAAAAATCATGGCAAACTACAATAAACTGCATGAGAAAGGTTTTTTTGAACTTTTTAAAGAGAGCTTCTGGGCTTTTCTCTCCCCGGTCATCATTCTTGGAGGGATATACAGCGGTATTGTGACTCCTACAGAGGCGGCCTGTATCTCTATTTTCTACGCTCTTTTTATTGCGCTTTTCGTATATAAATCGATACACTATAGGGAGCTGTGGGGCTTCTTCGGCAGCGCTGTTAGAACCTATGCGCCTCTTTGTTTTTTACTTGCCTTTGCCACCGCTTTTGGACGTATGCTTGCACTGATAAAAGCGCCGATGATGTTCTCCAACTTCATCCTCACCTATTTTACAGCCCAGTGGCAGGTGCTTCTTGTAATAGTGGTCATATTCTATTTCCTTGGCATGGTAATGGACACAGGCCCCGCCATTCTCATCATGGCGCCCATCCTGCTGCCACTTGTTGTAGAAGTTGGTGTAAATCCCGTTCATTTCGGCGTGATCATGGTAACGAACCTGGCAATCGGACTCTCAACGCCGCCATTCGGACTGGATTTGTTTGTCGCCAGCAGTTTGATCAAAGAAAAGCCGATGTTGGTAGCCAAGCCCGCCATACCATTCATTGTGGCATTCTCTGTGGCGCTCCTGGTTATCACTTACGTCCCTCAGCTTAGTCTGAAACTACTGGGCATGTAACGTCAGCATAGCAAAAATTTGAAGGAGATATGAAATCCATGAGATTAAAAGACAAAATAGCAGTATTTATCGGCGGTGCTTCAGACATTGCAACCACTACCGCGCTGAAATTTATAGAAGAAGGAGCTTCCGTTGCCCTCATTGATTATGACCAAAAGGCTTTTGACAGGGTGCAGCCCCAATATCTAGATAATAAAGGTACACTCAGGACTTTCATTGCGGACGTTAGAGACTACGAAGCACTGCGTTTTGCTATTGACGAAGTGTTGAAAGAATTTGGACGCATAGATATTTTGGTTAATTGCGCGGGGATCTTGATACATAAACCAATTGACGTCCTTACCGTGCGGGAATGGCAAGATGTTATTGATATAAACCTCACTGGAATATTCAACGCCTGTAAAGCCGTCACTCCCAGCATGAAAGAACACAAATACGGACGTATAGTAAATATTTCTTCAATAGGAGGTCGCACTGGGCGCCCCGGTGTAGGGGTCAACTACGCAGCGGCGAAGGCCGGTATTGTCGGGCTGACGCAAACACTCGCAAAAGAACTTGCCCCGTGGACCGTGACCGCCAATGTTGTGGCGCCTGGTCCGCTGAAGGGCCGCATGTTTTTTGGTATGGAGCAGCATTTGATAGACGGACTTATTAAGAATATACCTCTCGGCCGTGTTGGCGAGATGGATGAAATCGCTTACGCCATCATGTATCTGGCAAGCGACGAGGCCGCTTGGACCACAGGCGAAGTGTTGGATGTCAACGGTGGAGCGTTTATTTAACCTGCCATTTTGAAATTCAATATTCTGTTGGAAGGCGGGCGGCCTCGTGATAACACTGCGGTCTCCCGCCCCGAGTACTTGGAGGAAAAAATGGTATCAGCTTTTATTCGCGGCGTTGTTCTCATATTTCCACTGGCAATAGTGCTAGCAGCCGGAAATATATTATCCCAAAAAAAGTTCATAACTAAAGAAGATGTTTCGACCTTGTCGAAGCTTCTGTTTTGGATCATCTCTCCGTCTCTTCTTTTTCGTAATGCCTTCCTGATAAAAGACGGCTTCTCTGAACATATGTTGTTTTTTGCCGCCGTAATATCAGCCGCCTTCATTACTATGCTCTTTGCCTACGTGAGCGAAAAATATCTCTTTCGGTGCCGCGATGCCAAGGATCTGGCCCTTACTACAGCAGCTTCGATGAGGCCCAATACCATATACGTGGGGCTTCCCACCGTGCAGGCTGTATTTGGGAATGAGGCTATACCTATGCTTTCTCTTTATGTGGCGATCGCTATGCCGCTCTACAATTTACTTTCCCCTCTATCAAGTGAGCTGATACTTGCGCGTGGCAGAAATTTCAAAGAATTTGTCACGCGAGCCCTTAAGGCGATATTAAAAAATCCAATGGTGATGGCGCCGCTTGGAGGAATTGTTCTCACTTTTTGTGGTTTGAGCAAGCTTCCCACCGCAGCCGATAAATCACTCGAAATGATAGGCAATGCTGCTACAGGGTTGGCGTTGCTTACGCTTGGAGCTTCTATAGATATCAGCCATGCTAAAAAAACTTTATTCACCTGCTGGAGGGAGGTGGCGACGAGGCTCTTCATACATCCGGGGCTGCTTTATTTTTGTATGATAATCTTTGGCATTGAGGCATCTCTTAGAAATGTGGCTGTATTGGTGACCGCCACTCCCACTGCCGTGACTTTATTTATTCTGGCGAGAGGGATAGGGCTGAACGGCGATAGAGCTGCGGAAATAACTGTGATTACCACGCTCTTGTCCGCCGTAACTATCCCTATATGGATCACATTACTAGGAATTTGATATTTCGCGTGAGAGTAAGGAGGGCTCTCCTAGTTACATTATGAGTGCACACTGAGTGACGAGGGAAAATCATTCTAACCTAAATGTCCATAACTTTACCAATCGTTGCAGTCGCCTCCTCACCGACAGATTGCCGAGAATAGCGCTCACTTTTCAATGCCGGTGTATTTCCACGTATTAGAAAAATTTTCTATTAAATGGCATCTTGACAACCAACTCATTAATGATTATTCTATAGTTATTGCGTTAAATGATAATATATTCCGTTTAGCGGAATTATATGTGTATAAATAAAAAATATTTACCTCGGAGGTAATACTATGGCAAAAGATCTCGTAGCATTTCAACTTGTGAAATTTCTTGAGTCAAGGGGCGTCGAAAATATTTTCGGCCTCTGCGGCCACACCGTGATTGGTTTCCTTGACGCTTTAAAGGACAGCAAGATTCGCTACATCTCCGTGCGTCATGAACAGATAGCGGCACATGCGGCGGACGGATACGCGCGCGGCAAGGGCTGCCAGGTTCCCGGCGTTCTCATGACGCACCTTGGCCCCGGGCTCACCAACGCGACAACTGGCGTTGCGGAGGCGGGCCTCAACTCTATCCCGATGGTTGTCATCGCAGGCGACGTCCCAAGTTGCTACTTCGGACGCCATCCTCATCAGGAAGTAAACATGCACGCGGACGCCAGCCAGTATGAGATATATCGCCCGTTCGTAAAGCGCGCCTGGCGCGTAGACCGGCCCGAGCTGCTGCCTGAGGTGATGGACAAAGCCTTTCGTTTGGCCGTCACAGGACGTCCCGGTCCAGTGCTCGTCTCCGTTCCGATGGACATCTTCTCAATGGAGTTGGACACGCGCTTCTTCGAGCAGCGCATAAATAATTTCCCTGAACTTCCGAAGCCAGGCCTCTCCGACGCCGCAGCAGAAGAGATAGCAACGATGCTTGCCGAGGCGGATCGCCCCATCCTATATCCCGGCGGCGGCGTCATCTCGTCGGGAGCTGCGCCCGCGCTTACGGAGCTTGCTGAATTCCTTGAGATACCGGTGCTTTACACCCTCATGGGCAAAGGCTCCATACCGGACAACAGCCCGCTCGCCGTTGGCATGACCGGCTTCTGGGGTACGGAATTCAACAACACCACCGCGATGAAATCAGACGTCATGATGGCAGTAGGCACCCGCCTTTCCGAGGCCGATTGCAGCTCATGGTACCAGGGCGAAACCTTCGACGTGCCGCCAACGAAACTCATTCACATCGACATTAATCAGGAAGAGATCGGCCGCAACTTCCCGACCGCGATAGGCGCCATCTGCGACGCAAAAGAGGCAATTTGCGCGATACTTGCGGCTGCTAAGAAAAAATATCCAAACGGAGTAAGGCGTCCCGAGATCGTCAAAGCCATCGCCGAGGCTAAGGTGGCGTATAGGGCGACGCTGGTTGACGCTCAGAACTCAGCGCAATACCCAATGCGCCCCGAACGGATACTAAAAGACCTAAGAGAGGCGCTGCCGAAGGACGGTTACGTCGTAGCCGACGTAGGCTGGAACAAAAACGGCGTCGGCCAGCAGTTTGAGATATACGAGCCCGGCACATTCGTAGCTCCAGGCGGCCTCTGCACAATGGGCTACGGCCCATCAGCCGCTCTGGGCGTAAAGGTGGCCAACCCCGACAAAAAAGTAGTCGCACTCATCGGCGACGGCGGCATGGGTACAAACGTATCCCCCTTTGCCACCGGCGCGATGGATAACGTGGCCGTCGTATGGGTCGTCATGAACAACTGCGCCTTTGGTACAATCGCAGGTCTTGAGCGCCAGCATTACGACCATCAGTTTGGCACGCTCTTTATGAAAGACGGTGAACCCTACAGCCCGGATTTCGCGGCAATAGCCGAAGGTTACGGCATAAAAGGCTACAAAGTGACTACCGCCGAAGAATTTAAACCGATGCTCGAAGAGGCGCTTGCCTCCAACAACCCGTGCGTCATCGACGTTCGCATGGAAAACGCCCCCGTTGTGACATGGGGCTGTTGGAACATAAACGACATCTATCGCAAGCGCGGCGAAGAAAAGCCATGGAGACAGTGGCAGTGGGAAGATACTACCCCCTGGTACATGGCGGAACTGTGCGACCAAAAAACTAACAAGAAATAGCCTCGCCTTATCAACGTCCGCCCCTTTTGTTAGGGGCGGATTTTTAAGAAATTTTATATAACGAAAATAATTTCTTTATAGTGGTATTTAATAAAGCAAAAACGCTAAAAATATAAAGTCTTTGAAGGAGATGTATTTTGTTATGGCAAAACATGAAATTACACAAGAACAGCTTGAAGCGCTTGACTCAATTTTTGCAAAAGCAAAGGCAGCTGAAAAGGTTATCGAAAATTACAGTCAGGAACAAGTAGACCGCATGGTGCGCTGTGTCGCGTGGGCCGCCGCCAACCCCAAAACATTTCAGGAAATATGCTGGATGGGCGTTGACGAAGCTGGCGCAGGCGACAGAAACGGCCGTTTCGGCAAACGTCACAAAATACTGGGCGTGCTCCGCGACGCACTGCGTCAGAAGAGCGTAGGCGCGATAGAAGAGCTGCCAGAAAAAGGCATCACCCGTTACGCCAAGCCCGCAGGCATCATCACCTCCCTCATCCCCATGACGAACCCCGAACTCACGCCTATCGTCACCGCCATCTACGCGCTGAAAGCACGCGATGTAGTAGTCTTCTCCCCGCACCCGCGTACCGTGAAGACAACAAACAAGGTCGTCCAGATAATGCGCGACGCGCTTGCCGCTATCGGCGAGAATCCCGACTTCCTGCAGTGTGTTTCCGAGGTGAACATGGATCTTGTGGCCGAATCAATGAAGCGCTGCGACCTCATCATGGCCACTGGCGGCCCAGCTATGACAAAGGCGGCCCACAGCTCCGGCAAACCCGCCTACTGTTCAGGCGCTGGAAACGCTACGATGATTTACGATGAGACGGCCATCCCGGCTGAAGCTGCGCGCAACACACGCATAAGCAAAACCTCAGATTTCGGCTCCGGCTGCTCCGCCGACGGCAACCTCATCATAAGCGACACCATCTACGACGAGACGGTCAAGGCGCTTGAGGCAGAAGGCGGGTACCACGCGACAGACGCAGAGCGCGAGCTGCTCAAAAAGGCAATGTGGGATACGGAAGGACATCGCATCGTGGCCACAGTCGCCGTATCGCCCCAGGAACTGTGCCGTACGGCTGGATTTGAAATCCCCGCGGACCGCAAATTTGTAATGGTGAACAACGAAGGCATAGGCAAAGAGTTCAAATTCTCCGGCGAAAAGCTCACAACGCTCCTTACGCTATATAAATACGAGGGTGAGTTTGAAAACGCTCTTAAAATGATGGACGAAATATACAAGGTAGGCGGCCGTGGACACTCATGCGGCATCTACAGTTTTGACGAAGAGCACATCCAGAGCCTTGCGCTGCGCGCTCCTGTGACGCGCGTCATGGTGCGCCAGCCCCAGTCCAAGGCAAACGCAGGTTCTGCGGAAAACGGGATGCCGATGACATCAAGCATGGGCTGCGGAACATGGGGAGGCAACCAAGTCTCCGAAAACATCGCCCTAAAGCACTACATGAACAGCACATGGGTGGCGCGCCCGATAATGAAAGACCAGCCCGCGGAAGAGATCCTCTTCGGTGAGTTCTTCGACGCCGCGGTAACAAAGGAACAGGGCGAAGAGATCAAATTCTAACCCAAAAGAATAAAATCTATTGATATAATACGGTAACAGGGGCATCAATCTGTTGAAGCCTCCGTTACCGTTTCTTTATTCAGCAGGGAGTTGTAAGTTTTTATGGACAAGCAAAACAGCACCACTACGGGGGCGCTTTACGCGCTTGGAACTGCGGTTCTATGGGGCGGCATGAGCCCGCTTTCTAAATATATCGGAGGACAGGGCGTTAATATGATTTCTGTGATGACCTACCGCGCCGTGCTTGTCACCGTGATTCTCGCGGCTTCGCTGCGAATCTATCTGGGGGCGGGGTGGTGGCGCGTTGGAAGACGCCTCACTGGAATATACGTATTGCTTGCCTTTCTTACCGTCTTTATGAACGCCTGCGGCTTTATGATGTCGTGCGTTTACCTCACAGTGCCGCAGGCCCTTATGATACATTATGCCTTCCCCTTGGTTACGATGGCGGGCGCGTGGCTTGTTACGCGTGAGCGTCCGTCCGCGGCTCAGGTGGCGGCCGGTTTTATGATCCTTGCGGGGCTTTACATCGGTTTTTCAGGCGGCGCGTCGGCAAGCACGTCAATTTCGACCGTGGGGGTGCTTTGGGCTGTTTGTTCACTTGCGGGGCTCTCCGGCCAGACGCTCATTTCACGGCGTATCTTAAAGGGCGGCGCAACGAACCCGCTTAAGCAGCTCTTTTATATCCATCTTTTCGGCGGGATGATGCTCATTGCCGGCAAGAGCGCGCTCAGCGGCTGGGGCGACCTTGTCTATATCACGTGGCCCGTTTTTGGCCTCATGCAGTATGCGGCGCTTGGAGCTGGCCTGCTTGGATTTGGATTCATGTTCTCCGCGCTGAAGCTGATACCGGCTTCGCTGGTAAGCCTTATTTGTACGCTTGAGCTTGTTTTCGCGCTTGTCATAACTCCGCTATGTCTAGGCCTCTATCCGACCGTCTGTGAGCTTGTTGGGTGCGCCGTGATTATGGCGGCTGTGGCCTTTGCCGCGTGGCAGCCGCACCCCAGGGTGTTGAAGCGGTTTGGGTAGGAGGGGAGTAGGGCTGGCTGGAATACTACCATCTCTGAGCTAACGTTTGAAAAGATCAACGAACTTTTCATTCTCTGTGCTGGTTCTGAATCTCCTTCAACAAAATAACGTGTAAAGCCATCCCGTTTATTCTTACAGTTATTTTCTCGCTTACGCTACTTTTGAGTCTGACGATGTCCTTTAAGACACAAGTACACAATGAACATGATAAACTCAAACTCTCCGCTCGATATATGATATATAGAGTAAGCGGTCTGTTAAAGTTATTTAAATAAGAAGCACAAGAGCCGGCGGGTCCCCGCCGGCTCTTGTGCGCGCCTGCAACTGCGCGTCCTTCTGATTGGGAGAGCAGAAAGAATTATTCCGCCTGCATGAAGGGGTACTTGAAATCATGCGGGGGCAGAAGGTTTTCTTTGATGGTTCGGGGCGAGGTCCATCGGATCAGGTTCAGTTTACTGCCGGCCTTGTCGTTGGTGCCGGAGGACCGTGCGCCGCCGAAGGGCTGGAGGCCTATGCTTGCCGCCGTCGTTTTGTCGTTGATGTAGAAATTTCCGGCCGCATACCGCAGAGCTTTTTCCGCCGTGTTTATCGCCTCGCGGTCTGAGGAAAATACCGCGCCGGTAAGCGCGTAGGGCGACGTCTCGTCGCAGATTTTCAGCGTCTTTTCATAGTCCGCGTCGTCGTAGACGTAGAGCGTGAAGATGGGGCCGAATATCTCCTCTTCCATTGATTTGAAGTGAGGGTTCGTCGTCTTTATCAGCGTTGGCTGTACAAAGTATCCCCTGCTCTTGTCGCCCGAACCGCCGAAGAGTATCTCCGCGTCGGGCGCGTTTTTCGCATATTCTATATATTTCATGCAGTTGTCAAAGGAGGCCTCGTCTATGACCGCGTTTACAAAGTTACGGAAGTCGCGCGGGTCGCCTGTGCGCAGTTCTGCCGCCATCGCCATGAGTTCGGCCTTAAGCTCCGGCCAGCGGCTTGCAGGAACGTAGCCGCGCGAGGTGGCGGAGCATTTCTGCCCCTGATATTCAAAGCCTCCGCGCATTATGGCGGCGGCAGCGGCCTTTATGTCCGCCGAATTATGGATGAAGATGAAGTCCTTGCCGCCAGTTTCGCCGACGAGCCGCGGATATGCGCGGTAGGCCGAAAGATTTTCGGCGACGCCGCGCCATAGGCTGTTGAATACCTCGGTCGAGCCGGTGAAATGTATGCCGGCCAGTTCTTTTCTTTTGAGGATGACGCCGCTTCCGACGGAGCCGGGGCCGGGGATGAAGTTGACGACGCCCGCGGGGAGGCCCGCCTCCATGAATATCTGCATCAGATACCAGCTTGAAAGAAGCGACGTGGTCGCAGGCTTCCAGACGACGGTGTTTCCCATCATTGCGGGCGCCATAGGAAGATTCGCGGCAAGCGCTGTGAAATTGAACGGAGAGACGGCGTAGACGAAGCCTTCAAGCGGGCGGTATTCGATGCGGTTGATGACGCCCTCCTCAGAGGCCGGCTGCTCTTCGTACAGTTCGTTCATGCAGTGCACCCCGAAACGGAAATAGTCGACAGTTTCGCTCGCCGCCTCGATTTCGGCCTGCCACACGGTCTTGCTCTGGCCCATCATTGTCGCCGCGTTCAAAATATACCGGTACTTTTTGTCGATAAGCTCCGCTATTTTCAATATAATGGCTGCGCGCTCCGTCCACGGCATGTTGTTCCATGTGACGGAGGCTGCGACTGCGGCGTCGGCCGCGGCTTGGGCCTCGCGCGCTCCGGCCTTGTGATATACGGCAAGCGTGTGCGCGTGGTCGTGCGGCATCACAACGGAGCCGCAGTCTTTCGTGTATATTTTTTCTCCGTTGACGACAAGCGGAATCTCCGCCGTCTCGGAGCAAATTTGCCTTATGGCCTCCTTCAGCAGTTGGCGCTCGGGACATCCCGGCGCGTAGCTCATTGAAGGTTCGTTTTCTGGTCTTTGAAATCTAAATAATGCGTTGTTCATTGCAGTTCCTCCCGTAAAAATATTAACGCAACTAAGTTGCATTAATATAATAACGAGAGCTGCACAAAAATTCAAACTCCAGAAAGAGGCTTAAGCGATAATATTGAAAAATAAAATGAAATAAAGTAAGCAGAATATAAAGGGTGAGCCGAGTGCCAGCGATTTGGCAGAGCGCGTGCGCTTAAATGTTTTGTATCCGCGGCCTTCGCGCTGAATCTTTTAATTCCTGCAATGTTTCCGGCGCTATCTCACGCGCGAGGTATGAACAGTAGACGGAGTTGTTTTGCAGCAGCGGCTCCGTGCGCAGCGCGGGGAGTTTTTGAGCCGCCTCTTCAAAATAGGGCGTGCCGGGGATAGGGGAGAACTCCGCAAGCTTAGGCGTGCCGCCGTTCTGCCAGACGAAATCTATCGTCTCGCGCACGGAGGCGGTGTCCTGCCCCGGAAGGCCCAGCAGGATGTACGTCTCGCAGTCTTCGCGGCTGTATCCCGCGGCGCGAAGGTTTTTCACGGCGGCGGCGTACTCGCCGCGCGCCACTTTGCCGGAGCTGTCGGCCGCCACTTTGGGGTCAACGCTTTCGAGCGATAGCCTTATAGTTTTAAAATTATTTTCTGCAAGCGCCGCCGCGCATCGCGCGTCTATCTGGCGCACATGCAGGCCGTTTGGCGTGTGAAGGCGCAGTTTGTTTCCGTAACGTGCAAAAAGTTCGCGGCAAAGAGGA
Organism: Cloacibacillus sp.; assembly: GCA_036655895.1. Lineage (NCBI taxonomy): Bacteria > Thermotogati > Synergistota > Synergistia > Synergistales > Synergistaceae > Cloacibacillus > Cloacibacillus sp. The sequence continues at coordinate 21,653 of JAVVPF010000014.1, forward strand.
TAAAAGAAATTTTCTTTTTCAAGCAAAAGCGCGTCGTCGTAAAAGGCGAAATCACGCGCGCCAAGCGCCGCTTGATAGTCTATCTCAGAGAGCACCTCGGGCAATCCGCGCCTGCGGTAGCTGGGCCAGAGGACGTTTGAGGCGCAGTAGCGGCAGGAGAAGGGGCAGCCGAAGGAGGTCATGATGACGCCGTAAGGGGGAGCGCCGTAAAGATCCATCGCGGGATACGGCGCGGAAGGTTCGCTGTGCCCGCGCACAATATAATCCGCGCCAAGCGTCGCCGCGTGCTCTGCGCAAAGCGCCGCGTATATACCGCCAAGCGCGATCGGTGTATCGGGAAATGCTTCTCGCATCAGCGTTATCATCTCACACGCTCCGAGATACCAATAGGTCATCCCAGAGGTGAGAAAGATGAAGTCCGGCCTCTGTATTTGTGCAAGCGCCGCGCTTATTTCGTCACTGGTCAGACCAAATTGATTGAATCTGCGCGGTATATCACGATAAACCTCCGGCTTTTCGATTTCAGTCTTTTTTATTTTTTGCCGGCCGAAGCTTTTTTCGCCGAGCGACCCCGCGGCAACCGCGTCAAAAAGTTCCACGCGGCATCGTTCCTTCATGCTCTGCAAGATGTAAAGCAGTCCAAGCGGCTTCGACCACAGGTCCATGAAAGCGAAGTCCCGCACGGGCGGGTTGACGCCTAATATCCGTTTGCCTGAAAGAGAAAGAAGCTCCTCCATCTCAATAGTTTGTGAAATAACGCATTGTTTTTGCGTGCCGCAGCTTTTCATTTTCTCCACCTGTTCCTGAACGCCGCGCGTTGAAAAGTTCAACGGTTCTGCGGCTCTCTTTGTTTGATTGTACCCTATTTATCCGCATTAATACAGCGTCGCGCGTCGCGCCACAACTGGTCAGACCATTTGTGAAATGAGCGTGGTCAGACGCTCCGGTTCAATTTATGCACGTGTTGATAAAATAATCCTATTAGTTGAACATGAGTAATCAAAACAGCTCTTAAGACGGTGGTGCCAAGATTAGAAATTGTTTTCACAAATTGTGGAACTCATTGTTGCGACTGAATTAGCTGGAATTGTCTCACTATTTAGACTTTCTATAATTGCTTGCAAAAGTCAGTAGAATGTAGTATAAGGTGTACTGGGTAGCCCAGTTAGGAGGGATTTTCACAATGATTGAAACGCCAGTAACACGCGGCACTAGAATCTATGAAAAGGTAGTTGAAAAACTCAAAGGTGAGATCGCGGCCGGAAACATCCTGCCGGGAGATCCGCTTCCCTCTGAACGTCAGCTCATGGATACATTCGGCGTCAGCCGCAGCTCTTTACGCGAGGCCTTTCGCGTCATGGAGCTTTTGGGGCTCATCGAATCTATCCCGGGCAAAGGCCGCTTCGTCCGTCATCCGCGCACCATCTCGGAGGACACGGACAGCATCCAGCTTGAAGATTCGGCGATATTGGAACTGATGGAGGCGCGCCGCATCCTTGACCCGGCAATCGCGGCAGAAAGCGCCATGCGCGCCACGCCGTCGGATTTGACGCGTATGCTCCGCGTCATAACAGCTACGGAGAAGACGCTGCTTGATCCGTTGGAGCGCGCGCACGCGGATTTTGACTTCCACCTCGTGCTTGCGGAGGCGACGCACAACTTCGTCTTTATAAACCTAACGCGCATGAATTTCGACCTGATAATGGCGACGCATGAAAGAATCTACAACCTGCTCGACGACAAGGACGCATTTTTGAACGAACACAAGGAGATGTACGAGGCTATCCTCGACCACGACCTTGACGGCGCACGCGAGGCCGCTTCGCGCCACATCGACCGCATCTACCGCACTCTTCACAGAGGCATCGCGGCCGGAGAATAATGATATTTTCACAGGCACCGCAAACAATAAAATCAAGAGTTGAATATTGGAGGAATAACAAATGGAGAAAAAGATAAGAGAGCTTTTCCCTGAGATCGAATGGATCAAGAGCCCTGAGATGCAGGCAAAGGTCGTGGCGTCTATCGAAGACGCGCTGAAGACCGGCGGCTGGCAGCCCGAGGATATGGACAAGATCCCCTTCACGCTGCTTATCCCTAACTGCCCCTTCACCTATCTGGACCACGTCCGCGGCGTAACACGCATCGCAAAGGCGGCAATGGACGAGTTCAACGCCATCTACCCGGCGAAGGACGCGAAGTTCACGCTGGACAACGACATGCTTGTGGCTGGCGCTCTTCTTCACGACGTAGGCAAGCTCGTTGAGTATGAAAAGAACGCGGCCGGCGAGACGGTGAAGTCCACAATGGGCAAGAACCTCCGCCATCCGTTCTCGGGTACGGTCATTGCCCTGCGCAACGGCTGCCCCGACGCCGTGGGACACATCATCGCAAACCACGCGCATGAAGGCGACGGAACGCTCCGCAGCCCCGAAGGCGTAATGATCAACAAGGCCGACTTCATGAATTTTGAGTCAGTCAAGTCATTCCTCGGAATGAAATAAATTCTCTACCTAATCCAAACGGAGGGATTTTTAAAATGGGCAAAACATCTATAGTAAAGATAATGGAGAAAGCATCCGGCCATGCAGTGAAGGTCGGAGACCGCGTATGGTGCAACATCGACTGGGCCACCTGCCGCGACTTCGGCGGAGCCAACGTCGTGCTGCAGTTCGAGAAGGAAATGGGACAGGACGCGAAGGTCTGGGACCCCGAGAAGCTTGCCTTCACATTCGACCTTCAGGCGCCGGCGCACTCTGAAAAGGTTGCGACGAACCAGAAGATAATCCGCGAGTTCTGCAAAAAGCAGGGCGTGGAACGTCTCTTCGACGTCAACCACGGCATCGGCCAGCACGTAATGCTTGAAGCTGGAATGATAAAGCCGGGCGACGTAGTCCTTGGTACAGACAGCCACATGAACCTGCTTGGCTCCATCGGCTCTTTCGCAACGGGCGTCGGCAACAGCGACATCGCCGCCTCCTACATCGCGGGCAAGAACTGGTTCCGCGTTCCCGAGACGATGAAGATAGAAGTGACCGGCAAGTTCAAGAAGGGCGTCTGCATGAGAGACCTTCTCACGCACATAGTGGGCGACCTGGGCGCCGGCGGAATGGACTTCCTCGCCGTCGAATTTACCGGTGAAACGATTGAAAACTCAACTCTGGCCGACCGTATCACGCTCTGCTCGATGGTAACGGAAATGAGCGGCAAGGTGCCCCTCATCATGCCCAACGGCGACGTACTTAAGTGGCTGGTAGAGCGCGCAGGCCCCGAAGTCGAGACGCTTGCGAAAGAACTTGCAGCCGACGCGGACGCCGAATACTGCAAGGTGCTGCACTATGACGTGACCGATCTTGAGCCGCTTGCCTCATGCCCCGACGCGCCGGACAACGTGAAGCCGGTCCGTGAAGTTGCCGGAACAAAGGTGGATCAGGTGCATATCGGCTCCTGCTCAAACGGCCGCTATGAAGATATAAAGGCCGCGTACGACGTTCTTATGGCGGGCGGCGGCAAAGTCAGCCCGAAGGTGCGCACGATAATCACACCTTCGACTGTAGAGGTACAGCTTCGCTGCGCCAAGGAAGGCATGCTTGCGGCTTTCCTTGAGGCTGGCATCGTCTTCACAAACCCGACCTGCTCCCTCTGCACAGCGGAACACTACGGCGCGCTGCCCTCAGGCGACGTGGCCGTCTCCACGACGAACCGCAACTTTATCGGCAAGGTCGGCAAGGGCAGCCACACCTACCTTATGAGCCCGATGTCAGCAATGGCTACAGCCGTCAAGGGCTGCATCACAGACCCAAGAGACATACTGAAGTAGGAGGAAGAGTGTTATGAGCGAAATTCTCAAAGGCAGAGCATGGGTATTCACCGATGACGTCGACACCGACCTCATCTACCACAATAAATATCTCGCGGAGACAGACCCGAAGAACATGCCGCAGTACGCTTTCGAATACTACCCCGGCAAAGAAAACTTCGCGAAGGAAGTAAAGCCCGGAGACTTCGTAGTCGCCGGAAAGAACTTCGGCTGCGGCTCAAGCCGTGAGCACGCCGTCTACTGCATCGAATACGCGGGCGTGCCCTGCGTCCTTGCGGAGACATGCAGCCGCATCTACTACCGCAACGCCATCAACAACGGATACCCCGTGCTTTTCGTAAAGGGCATCTCTGAGGCTATCAAAGAGGGCAAGATAAACGACGGCGACCAGCTCGAAGTTGAGCTTTCGACCGGAACTATCAAGGACGTCACAAACGGCAACACCTTCCATGGAGACGCCGTAAGCGACCTTGAAAACGACATTATGAAGGCGGGCGGCCTGATGAACTACATGAAGGCCCACGCCGCGGCGAAACAGTAGAGGAGGCTGGATCTCATGGGCAAGACATTTGCTGAAAAGGCGCTCGGCAGAGCGGCCGGCTACGAAGTTACGGCGAACCAGGTCGTAACGGTTGAACCGGACTTCTGCATGAGCCACGACAACGGAGCTCCTATCGCGCGCACCTTTAAAAAAATCGGCGTCAAAAACGTCAAATATCCCGAGCGCATCTGCTTCATCCTCGACCACGCCATCCCCGCGCCGTCAAGCGACCACGCCGTCAACCACAAAGAGGTGCGTGAGTTCGTAAAGGAACAGGGCGTCCCGCACTTCTATGACGTGAAGAGCGAAGGCGGCGTCTGCCATCAGAAGATGTGCGAAGAGGGCTTCGCCCTTCCCGGCCTGGTAATGGTCGGCAGCGACAGCCACACCTGCACCTACGGCGCCTACGGCGCCTTCTCGACCGGCATCGGCCGCTCCGAGATGGCGGCGGTATGGGCCACCGGCAAGATCTGGTTCAAGGTCCCCGAGAGCATGAAGGTAGTCGTAACCGGAAAGTTCAAGCCCGGCGTATCGGCGAAAGACTTTATCCTGAAGTTCATAGGAGACGTCAGAGCCGACGGCGCGGACTACATGAGCGTTGAATTCTGCGGACCCGGCATTGAAGAGATGAGCATCGCCGAGCGCATGACGCTCTGCAACATGGGCATTGAATTTGGCGCGAAGAACGCCGTCTGCCCGCCCGACAAAAAGGTGCTCGACACAATAAAAGAACGCGGCAACGCGAAGACCGACAAATGGGAGGCGCTTTGGGCTGACGAAGACGCGGTATACGCGGCTGAATATCACTACGACCTCGGCGACATCACCCCCGGCGTTGCGAAGCCCCATAAAGTGGACAACTACGCCGCAATCGAAGAGGTGAAGGGTACGCCCATCCACGAGGCGTTCCTCGGTTCCTGCACAAACGGCCGCATTGAAGACCTGCGCGCCGCGGCAGCGCTCCTCAAAGGCAAACAGGTAGCCGTCCGCACAGTCGTCATCCCAGCCTCATGGATAGTCTACCGTCAGGCGATGAAGGAAGGCCTCTTTGACATCTTCCTCGACGCCGGCTGCATCATCTGCAACCCCGGCTGCGGCCCCTGCATGGGCAACCACGAAGGCATCCTTGCCCCCGGCGAAGCGGCCATCAGCACCGCGAACCGCAACTTCAAGGGACGCATGGGCGACAAAGAGAGCTTCATCTATCTGGCAAGCCCGATGACCGTCGCGGCATCCGCGATCAAGGGCGAGATCTCTGATCCGAGGGAGGCGCTTTAATCATGTCAGTTAAAGGAAAAGTTTGGAAATACGGCGACGACGTCAACACAGACGTCATCTTCCCGGGAAAATACACATATACCATCAAAGAACGCGCGGACATGGCGAAGGTCGCCTGTGAAGACCTTGACCCTGAGTTCACGAAAAACGCGCAGCCCGGCGACATCATCGTCGGCGGCAAGAACTGGGGCTGCGGCTCCAGCCGCGAACAGGCCGTCTCCTGCCTTAAGGAACGCGGCATAGCGGCGATAATCGCAAAGAGCTTCGCGCGCATCTACTACCGCAACTGCTTCAACGAAGGTCTGCCGATCATCATCTGCGCTCCCGCAGTCGACGCCATCAATGCCGGCGACGAGGTAGAGGTGGATTTTGATAAGGGCGTCATCGTAGCCGGCGGCAAGGAATATCCGTTCCCGCCGTACCCCGAATTCGTACAGGGGCTTATCAAAGACGGCGGGCTCATCCCCCACGTCAAAAAGGAACTGGGCCTGGCCTAACACACTGGTTCAACATTATCAGGCCGCCACAGGCGGCCTGATGAAATCAAAATAAAAATAAAGGCAATACAAAATTCAGAGGAGGAAATGAAAATGGCTGAAAATATTCTCAAAGTAAAAGAACAAAAGGACCGTTACAAGGTAACATACATGGCGGGAGACGACTCCGGCTTTGACATGATGGAGGGCGCGCTTCTCGTCCTCGACTCAATGAACCTGCCCATCGACTGGCACAGAGCTGACCTCGGCTGGTGCATGTGGGAGAAGTCAAACAAGAAATTCGGCGAAGGCGACGCGCGCTGCAACACAGTTCCGCCTGAGACCATCAAGTCAATACAGGATACCGACGCCACCCTCATGGCGGCCATCACCTCAAAGTCAGGCGTAAAGGGTTTCAAGTCAGCCATCCTCCAGATGCGCCAGCTCTTCGACCTCTACATCAACATGCGCCCTGCGAAGACCCTCCCAGGAATCGGCACGCCGCTTGCGAAGGATCCGAAGATCGACATCGTCATGTTCCGTGAAAACACAGAAGACCTCTATGCGGCAGTTGAATTCTTCCCGCTTCCCAAAGAGATGTTCGACCTCCACCCCGGCATGGCCCGCTTCAAAGAAGGCAAAGGCGACATCGCAGTTTCATGGCGTGTATTCTCCGAACAGGGCTGCGAGCGCATCATCCGCGCCGCCTTTGAGTACGCCAAGGCGACCGGCCGCAAGACCGTCCACTGCGGCAACAAGGCCAACGTCATCCGCCAGACAGACGGCATGATGAAGAGAAAGTTCCTTGAGATCGCAAAGGAATACGAGCAGTTCGGCATCAAAGCGTTTGAAGAAAACGCCGACGCTACCGCCATGTGGCTCATAAAGAACCCGCAGGACTACAGCGTATACGTAGCTTCAAACGTATTCGGCGACATCCTCTCCGACGAAGCCTCACAGCTCACCGGCGGTCTGGGATTTGCTCCGTCGGGCAACATCGGCGCAAACGCGGCAATCTTTGAACCCTCAAGCGGATCCGTACCGAAGTACGCCCACCAGTACAAGGTCAACCCCAGCGCAATGATCCTCACCGCGAAGATGATGCTTGAATACCTCGGCCTCGACGACGACGCGAAGAAGATAGAAAAAGCGCTCGGCGAAGTGCTCGTTGAGAACAAGCCCGGCACACTCACCTACGACGTCCTCCGCGACTTCCGCGGCGACCCCGACTGGGAGAAGAACGCGGCCTCAACAATAGAGATGGCGGCCGCCATCGCCGCAAAGATCAATCCCGAATTCAAGGGAGAGAAGCTCGAAGCGTCAAAGAAAAAGGTGCACGAGATGTGCGCGTGGGACGAGGCGTCACTCATCGGTTTCGCCGACTAGCCTTCACCCGATAAACTAAAATAAACAAAGCGGCCTGCCTCAGTCTCGTGAAAGACAGGCAGGCCGCAATAATATTTCTCAGGGGGTACGTAAAAAATGAACACCTCACAGGCGGGAACGCTTGAATCAATGGACTGCCTCGTAACTCTGACAGAGGCGCAGGCCGGTTCCGGCGTAAAGATAGAGATAACAGGAGCAAGCGCCGTCCGTTTCAAAAGCGCTATGGAAAAGAAAATAAAAGAAACTTTGGAAACTCTCGGAGTACGTGACATCGACGTGCGGGTGCAGGACAATGGAGCGCTCGACATAGTTCTCGGCGCCCGCGTAGAAGCGGCGCACGCAAGACTTACGGGAGGCAAAAAATAATGAGACGCACAATGCTCTACCTTCCCGGCAACAACCCCAACATGCTGACGCGCGGACATTTATTCGGCTCAGACGGCCTCGTACTAGACCTTGAAGACGCCGTCGCAATGGTAGAAAAAGATACAGCGCGCGTACTCGTCTCCAAATTCCTGGAACAGGGCGAATTTGGAAACTGCTACGTCTCCGTCCGCATCAACGGGATAGACACAGAATACTGGAAAGAAGACCTCGCGGCCATCGTAAAAAACAAACGCCTTGATGGGATCCGAGTTCCCAAAGTAGAAGACGCCAACACCGTAAAAATAATAGACGAAGAACTCTCAATGCTCGAAGAGAAAAACGGCCTCCCCGTAGGAAAACTCTCCGTCCACTGTCTGCTTGAGACGGCCCACGGCATCTGGAACGCCTACGAAATAGCGAAAGCCTCCCCGCGCATAGAGGCGATACTTCCCGGTGGCGAAGACCTGCGCGCCGACCTCAAAACAAACCGCTCCGACGACTCCACCGAACTCGAATGGGCAAGAAGAATGCTGGTATTCGCCGCGCGAGCTGCGGGAGTAGAGCCGCTCGACACAGTATTTGCACGCATCACCGACGACGCCGGCCTGCGCCGCGAGACCGAATTCATCAAACAACTCGGCTTCTCAGGCAAATCAATAATCCATCCCAACCAGATCAGAATAATCCACGACATCTTCACCCCCACCGACCAGGAAATAGCCAACGCCCAGAAAATAATCGCAGCCGCCAAAGAAGCGGCGGAACGCGGACAGGGCGCGGTAACGGTAGACGGTAAAATGGTAGACATCCCGGTGGTGAAAAGAGCCGAGTACGTACTCGTCCGCGCCGGACTGACGGAGGTGAAATAAGATGACGATCAACGCAGTAGGCCGTGAAATACCGGACTTCATAGAGGGATACGGCAAAGTAAAACACTACCAGGGCGCCTTCGCAAGAAAACCTGAAGGCCGTATAGCGGGCCCCGTCCTTCGCTGCACAGGCAGCGACATAACAGACAAACGCGTCTCCTCAATCAAAGAGGCCATAAAAGCCTCCGGCCTGAAGAGCGGCATGACAGTCTCCTTCCATCACCACCTTAGAAACGGAGACTACGTAGTAAACATGGTCCTCGACGCCTGCGCCGAAATGGGAATAAAAGGACTCACCCTCTTCCCCACAGCGCTCTTTGGAGTCCACAAAAAAGTCATAGACCACATAAAAAGCGGAGTAGTCAGCCGCATCATGGGCTCCGTCAACGGCCCCATAGGCCAGCTCATTTCAGAAGGCGGCATGGAAGTCCCCGTCGTCCTCAGAAGCCACGGCGGCCGTCCCCGCGCGGTAATGGCGGGCGACGTCCACATAGACGTAGCATTCATAGCCGCCCCCACCGCCGATAAATACGGTAACATGTGCGGCACGCTTGGCAAATCAGCCTGCGGCTCGCTGGGATACGCCTTCACCGACGCCGACTACGCGGACAAAGTTGTCGTCATAACAGACAACCTCGTCCAATTCCCCGCAGCCCCCGTCTCCATCTCGCAGACAAAGGCAGACCTCGTAGTAGAAGTGCCCTCAATAGGCGACCCGGCTGGAATAGTCTCCGGCACCACCAAAGTGACGCGCGACCCGCTCCGCCTCCTAATCTCAAGCTACGCCTCCAAACTGATAGAGGCAAGCCCCTACTTCACAGACGGCATCTCCTTCCAGACCGGAGCCGGCGGCATCCCGCTTGCAGTCACCGCCTTCATGAAAGAGGCCATGATCAAAAAAGGCATCAAAGGAAGCTTCGGACTCGGCGGCATCACAGGCTACTTCGTAGAACTTTTAAAAGAAGGCCTCGTTGATAAACTTATGGACGTCCAGTCCTTCGACCTTGACGCCGTGCGCTCCATAGGCGAAAACCCCAACCACATAGAAATATCCGCCGACTGGTACGCCAACCCATGGAACTGCGGAGCCGCGGTCAACATGCTCGACGTAGTCATCCTGGGCGCCACAGAAGTAGACACAGACTTCAACGCAAACGTCAACACCGAAGCTGACGGCGCCCTTCTTCACGGCACAGGCGGACACCAGGATACGGCGGCGGGTGCGAAACTCACCATAATAGCCCAGCCCCTTCTCCGCGGCCGCATCCCCTGCGTCACCGACAAAGTCTACAACGTAACGACCCCTGGTGAAGTAGTAGACGCCATCGTCACCGAATACGGCGTCACTCTCAATCCCAGAAGAAAAGACCTGGCGGACGCAGTCTGCGGACTCAAAGGCCTTCCGATAGTCCCCATGGAAGAGCTTGCGGCCCGCGCCAAAAAAATGTCCGGTCCCACAGACCCGGTATCCACCACCGACAGAATAATAGGCGTAGTGGAATGGAGAGACGGAACCGTCATCGACGTAGTGAGGCAGCTGAAAAAATAGCAAGAGATATTTTTTAACATAATAAATCGCACGGGCCCGCAGAATACTGGGCCCGTGCGATTTATTATAAAGACTCTATAGATTGTAGCGGCTTGTGTGCCCCGCTCTAAATTGAGCCAGAGTCGTTTACTCTCCCATATTTGCCACGATATGCTCCAACGACGGGCTTCGGAACAAAATATCCGATTCCTCATGTGCTTCGTTCCATCCGAAGGTCGACGAAATTTCAGCGCAATATTCGGGGATGCGTTCTTTTAACCCAGCAACTATTGATTCGCTGAAACGGGCGCTAGGACCAGTTACGGCTATTGTGCATAGTATCTGGTGGCTGCTGTCCACGACTGGGCCGGCGATGGAGGAGAATCCCTCCTGGTATTCATTTATGCAGTAGTTGTAGCCTGTTTTGCACAGATTGTAGAGCATTCTCATAAGTTTCGATTTATCCGTTGTTGTAAAGTTTGTCAGACTATGGGAGTCTTTTATGAAAGAATCCTGCTCCTCCGGAGACGCGAAGGCTAAAAAGCCTCTGCCGCCTGCGCCGGCCCATAGAACATATTTTGACCCAACCGTAGGAGAAAATTTAAAATTGTGAAAAGCTGGCACCTTTTCGAAACAAATTCGGTAGTCGCCCTCCCTGATATAAATCAGGGCAGTCTCCCCAAACTCATCTCTTAATTTTACGAGATACGGATAGATGACCTTCCTCAAAAAATCATTCTGTTTCGCGCAGTATCCAAGGCTATAAACGCGTCGGCCAAGACTGTAGCGTTTTGTGTGCTTATCACGGATCAGAAAAGATTCCTGTTCTAGGACCCCGGCGATGCGCGACGCGGTGGAATATGGGATCTGTACCAGTTTCGATATCTCAGTAAGAGAGAGATCCTCAGTTCCTCTTGTGAAGCAGTTTAGTATCGCAAGGGCGCGCTGTATAGCCTGGGTTCCAGTTTCCTGTTGTTTCTCGCTCATATCTTTCCCCTCCGTAGGTTCGCTTTTGTTCTCTGGTGATGGTTGTATGGCAATATTTATCCCTAAACAATATGTAGGATATTTTAATGTTATTTTTAAAGTTGTAACAGCTTATTGGCGATTTTAGTTTTAACTCAAAAATTATAACAGTTAAGTCTATTCTAAACCATTTGAAATTTCTTTTCCTTTCGTTATTGACACTTATCATAAAACTATGTATGATTGATTCACCACATAGAAGATATTATATCCATATTATGGATATATGCAATAAGAGATTTTGCAAAGGGAGACGATTTATATGCAGGTTAAGATGCCAGTCGACGACGCGGTAATAAATCAATTGCATATTTACGATATGGTAGAAATATCGGGCCCTATATTCACAGGCCGTGACGCGGTGCTGCCTAAAGTAGTGGCCTGCATCAAGGATGGCAGCTGTGAGGCGCGCGGTATCTTTCTTCAGGGGACAGCGGTATTCCATACGGCTGTAAGCCCCGCGGGCATTGGCCCCACGTCTAGTAACAAGCTTGATATTGAAGGCAGCATTCCGGAACTTTCGGCGGCCGGAGTAAAAATGCATATAGGCAAAGGCAGCCTCAAAAAAGAAACGGTCGAAGCATTGAAAGATAACAATTCGATTTTTTTGGTGACGCCTCCCAACACGGCGCTTCTTACGGCGACTATGCAGAAGACGCGCGTAGTCGCCTTTCCCGAAGAGGGGATGGAGGCGCTGTACGAGGTAGAGGTCAAAAACTTTCCGGCTATCGTGGCGATCGCTCACGGCGAGTCGATTTACGATAAGCAGAAATAGGCGGCGGAGGCGGTTCTGATGATCGAATATAAAGACATAGTTGAAAAGACGGCACAAACACTTGTAAAGGCGAGCACAGTCTTTCGCCCAGATCAGATTGCAGCTTATAAAAAGGCTGCAGATCGCGAAGAGAGTCCGCATGCAAAGTGGGTGTTGAATAATATCCTTGAAAACGCGGATATCGCGGAGAGTAAAATACTCCCCCTTTGTGACGACACTGGCATCCCACATCTTTTTGTAGAGGTGGGCGACGAGTGCGGCGTCCCCGCAGGTTTTTATAAGGCTCTTGAAGAAGGCGTCGCGAAGGGGCTGCGTGAGCTTCCTGGGCGTCCTATGGCCGTAATGGGAGATGATGCTGCACGTATCAGTCAAAGCGGCGGGCTTTCAGACGATTCCGGCGCGCTTGCAATGGCGCCTGTGCAGACAAGACAGGTTGCTGGAAAAGATATCCGCCTGACCCTGATGATGTACGGCGGCGGTCCTGAAATCAGGGGAAAAACGCTTCGCGTTTTCCATAAACATTCGGTAGATACCGTAATAAATGAAATGGTCGCATGGGCGACGGAAGGCGCTAAACTGCTGGGCTGCCTGCCCTGCGTGCTTGCCTTTGGGATCGGACGCTCAAATTATGAAGCGGCCGCGCTTGGGATGGAAGCCATGGCCAAGGGCAACTTCCTCGTGCAGTCTGAGATGGAAAGACGCATTACAGATGCGGTGAACGAGTCCGGCTACGGAGCATTGGGACTTGGCGGAAAGACGACGGTCCTGGGGACGTTCGTAAAGGTAGGTCCCCAGAGAGCCAGCGGTATAAGGGTAGTATCAATGAGGCTCGGCTGCTGTTTTGACCCGCGCCGCGCGGAATGCATATTTTAGAAATAAAAAATTAATTTATCTATGGAGGCTGTAACATGAAGATATTCAAAAACGGAACCGTCGTAACTGGAGATGGCAAGACAGTGCTCGAAAAAGCAAACGTCATTGAGGTCGACGGACTTGTCGCCGACGTGAACCTTTTCTACGACGAAAACCTTGAACCCTATGCGGAAGAGATCATCGACTGCACAGGCAAATGCGTCATGCCCGGAATGATCAACCATCACCAGCATGGAGTCACTTTCGGCACGATGTTCGCCAGCGGCTGCGTCAACTACGGACGCGACGTTATCATGGATCATCTCGACAGAAGCCTCCTGCAGGGGCACACAACCGTCCTCAACGTAGACGGATTCGCGACGATGGACGAGGTCGAAGAGACTCAGGCATGTCATCCGATTCGTATCAAGACCGCGACGACCCACGCTCCCGTCAACTATCATGCGGGCGAGCTCTGCGACGGCAAAGGTTTCCTTCCTAAGCACAAAGAAATGACTGTTGAAAAGATGCTTGCGGACGGCGCCGTCTGTATCGGCGAGGTCGGCGGCGGACACACGCTCGGCGGCGGCGGTCAGGACTATCTTTATATCCCCCGCGCGGTCAAAGAATGCAAAGGCAAAGACATAGATTATCTCCAGGCCAGAGCGATGAAGCTTTCCGTCCTGGGACGCTACATCGAAGAATCATATTACGACCGCGACCGTGTGGCCGCCGCCCTTAAAGAGGCAAAGCTGGACAGCTTCCTCACGCCGGAAGAGACCAAAGACATCGTCTACAAAACAACGCTTGCCTCTGTCAAGGTCGCCCTTGACGGCTACCGTGAGGCTGCTGGCCTTGCGCAGAGATACAACGTTCCTCTTATGATCCACAACGCACCGACGTCGAAATATATAGTGCATGAAATTGCAAAGATGGGGCTTGAGACGCTTATCTGCTGCCATTCGAACTACCTCTTCACCACCGAGGAATGTGTTGAAAACGGCCGTTACCTCAAGCAGTTCCCCGGGGTAGTTCTTGATGCCGCGGTACATGATCCGTGGGGCGCCAAGCACCTTGTGGCAAATCCGGATAATCTTCACGCGTTCTATGACAATGACCTTATTGACGTCATTTCAACGGACTTTGCGGCGGGGCACAGTGATTCAATGCTGGAAGCAATAGACCACGCCGTCAACGAATGGAAATCAGTAGGACTTGCCAAAGCGGTGGCTCAAGGCACCTCCAATGTGACAAAGATACTGCCGCTCATCGCTCCTAACCTCGGAGAGCTCAAAAAAGGATATACGGCGGACATAGTAGTCACGGAATGCCCGCATTTTAAAAACGTCGAAAGAGTATACATCGGCGGCAAGCTAGTAGCTAAAGACGGCAACGTTATCCGCTAATTATAGAAAACACCCAGGGAGGAAAATTTCAACATGAAAGTTAAAAAGGTAATATGTTCCAAAGCGCTGACAGGGTTTTACATGGACGACAAAGAGGCTATCAAAGCCGGAGCCAAAGCTGACGGTTTTATCTATAAAGGTGAGCCGATAACCCCGGGGTTCAAAACTATCAGACAGCCCGGTGTCGCTATCTCCGTCATTTTTGTGCTTGAAGACGGACATATCGTCTACGGCGACTGCGCCGTCGCGCAGTATGCCGCAAGCTGCGGCCGCGAAGTGCCCAATACACCGGAATCCCTCATTAAAATGATAGAAAAATATGTAGTGCCTTATTTTGAAGGGATGGATATCAAGGAATTTAAGTCTACAGCCGAAATATTTGACCGCTATGAGTTTGAAGGGGAACGCCTTCCCGCCTCCATCCGCTACGGTGTCACTCAAGCGGTGCTTGAAGCTGTCGCGTACGAACAGAAGCTTACCATGTGCGAAGTGATATTAAAGGAATACAACCTCCCTGTCGACCTGACGCCAGTCCGCATCAACGCGCAGTCAGGCGACGAGCGTTATACGAACGTGGACAAGATGATTCTCAAAAAGGTCGGTATGATGCCCCACGGACTTATAAACAACGTCGAAGAGAAGCTTGGCAAAGACGGCCAGATATTCCTTGACTGGGTCAAATGGGTCACCGCTCGTATTTCCGAGATCGGCGAATCTGATTACAAGCCTGTCATGCGTTACGACGTCTACGGCTGCATGGGCAAGGCCTTCGATAATGACCTCGACAAAGTAGGGGAATATCTCATCAAAGTGGCAGAAGCGTGCGCGCCGTATGAAGTCTTCGTCGAAATGCCCATAGACATGAAGTCAAACGAGAAGCAGCTCGAAGCTATGAAATATCTGCGCAGCTATCTTGACAAGGCCGGATGCAGGCTGAAGCTGATCATTGACGAATATGCTAACACCTACGAAGAAATTGTTGAGTGGGTCGACGCAAAGGGCGCCGACATGGTCCAGGTGAAGACGATAGACTTGGGCGGAATCAACAACATAGTAGAGGCGGACCTCTACTGCAAAAAGCACGGTGTCCTTGCCTACCAGGGCGGTACCTGCAACCAGACAGACAAAGCAGCCATCGTCTGCGCAAACCTTGCTGTAGCTACGAAGCCATTTGCTATGGCGGGCACTCCCGGCATGGGCGTCGATGAAGGCGTTATGATCGTCAGCAACGAGCAGGAAAGACTGCTTGCCATCCTCAAAGCAAAACAGGAAGGCAAAATCTAGAGATACACCTCCACCCTCACTCCAGTATTGTTGCCACAAAGTTCATTTTATGCAACACTACTGGAGTTTTTTATAGGCCCCTTTTAAGGAGTTGAAGTGATGATCAAGGTTGATGTCAGCAAATGTGTTGGATGCAAGGCTTGTGAGCAGGTGTGCCCCTCTGCTGCGATAATGGTGGCGGATAAAAAGGCGTCGGTAAACAGCAACTGCGTCCATTGTGTCACATGTATCAAATACTGTAAGTTCGGCGCCCTATCAACGGATGTCGTGGCCGAGGACCCGCTGCTTTGCCGTAACTGCGGCGTTAAATGCCGTATCCCAGAGGGAAAACTGGGCGCATGCAAGAGATTTCGCAATGAAAAAGGCGCACTTGCGATAGTAAGGCCGCTTCAAATACCCACCAACACCGCGCCAGATCCTGAGAAAATTGCCATAATGAAGCCGGTAGTGTCAGCTGTAGGAGCTGGCGCTGCCTATCCCGACTACAAGCCCGCCCCATACATCGTTACCGAAAAACGTGATGATTTTGACGTTGTGACCGTCGTTACAGAAGCGCCGGTATCATACAGCTCTATGATGGTCAAAATCGACACAAATGCCCATATTGGAGACGAAGGAGCGCTTGTGCGCCGTAGTGGGAGAGTGGTAGGCATAGTTACCACAGAACAGTATGGCTCGCATATATTGATTCTCGGCGGCGTCAACAAAGTCAAAGGCCCCGACGGCATGTATGTGGTAAAAACTATGGCCGAGCTTGGCAATAAAGAAAAAGTTACGCTTACCGTTGACAACGGTTGCTCACTTGAGCTGCAGGTCGGAGAGCACCCGGTGATAAACGGCGAAGTTGACGACAAAATGCGTGTCGGATGCGGAGGCGCCTGCTGCGGTCTGTTCGCGCGTTCTCTTGCGCCGCTTATAGACGAGGCCATCATCCTTGATCACCATATAACAGGCCTCTTCACGCAGCATCCCGCCGGAGCGGAGCAGAAGCCATACAGCGGCGTCACGCCCGTTGGACGTCTTGCCACGAACGGCCGTTATTTCTTTGAGCACGGCGACGGCTGGGGCGGAACAAATATAAACGACCCAGTAGAAGCGATCAAAGATATAGACATGAGCATTGCGAAGGCCGGTATGAAGATACTAGTTGCGGAGACGACGTGGCGTAAGATAGCGCTATTTGAGGTGACGGCTGACGGTAAACCTGTTCCCCTTGAGATCCCCGCAGAATTGGAGAGCTTCCGCAAAATGGCGGCCGACTGTTGCGAAGACAGCCGTGTCTCCGCTATGTACTACGCCGGAGTGGGCGGGAGCGCAAGAGCCGGTGTGACAGTGGACCCCATCCAGATCACAAAGGCCGTACACAGAGGCGACGCGAACCTGACTATTGCGGGCGCTCCCACATACCTCATGCCGGGCGGCGGCATAACATTCCTTGCCGACGTAGAAAAAATGATAGACCACCCCTTCAACTACACAGCGTCGCCTGCGGTGCTGGCTCCCATCGAATATACGATGACTGTCGAAAACTACACCAAAATCAAAGGCCACATCCATGCCATGCGAACGAAAGATGAAGTGACAGAGGAAAAAAGATACGAACTCACCAAACTTAAGGACTAATGTGCGCTAATGCCCCCCGGTGCAAACTAGGGGCGTTTTTCCGAGACAAAATGTTTCATAATTAGAGAGGAGAACTTTTATAATGAAAAAGTTTTTTACGGTACTGGCTTTAGTGGCGGTAATCTTCTCAGCGGCAGGTTCTTTTTGCTCTTCTGCACAGGCGGCTCAGAAGCTTGAGCTGGCAATATGCGGCGGTTCTATAGGCGGCGCATGGGCGGCAATCGGCGAGGGGGTCGGCGAAGTTGTCAGGCGTAGTTATCCAGGATCAAACACTGCCTATGAAGTAGGTCAGGAAGCCGCCAACCTCGCGCTCGTATCGCGCGGTAAAATTCAGCTTGGCATAGCCCACGCCCAGCTTATTAAAATGGCTACGGACGGAAAAGATCCTTTTAAGAAAAAGATCGGGAACCTTCGCGCGCTTTGTGTTCTCTACAACGGAGCCCTAGAGCATTTCATCATCAAGGCGGATACAGGCCTAAAGAGCTTTGCCGATATCAAAACAAAAAAATATCCCCTCAAGGCCTACTTCAACACCAAAGATTCTTTTATGGATATCGTTGGCAAGAAAGTTATTGAAGCAGAGGGCATCACACCTGCCGATATTGAAAAAATGGGCGGCTATACAAAGAACAGCTCTATGGGCGCAGCTCTTGATCTTATGAGAGACGGCAAGATCGATGCATATAGCAATGTCATCCAGGTGCCTGCCAGCCACGTCGTAGATGCGGGGACCACCCTTAAATTGAATCTGCTTGGTATGACGCCGGCGGCACAGAAAAAGGTGAATGCGGAACTTGGCACCTATTCTACCGTGATTCCCAAAAAAGCCTATAATTTCCTTAAAAACGACGTTCCCACAGTTGGAGCCACAGTCATTCTGTTTACAAATTCCGATCTCCCAGACGACGAAGCCTATGCCATCCTAAAATCTATCAAAGACAACTTCCCCTATTTCTGCAATATCCACAGCTCACTTAAAGGTCTGAAATTTGCAGAGCTCAAAGATACCGCGCCCGTTCCGCTTCACCCTGGCGCAGTCAAGTTCTTTAACGAGAATAAGTAAGTTACCATTAAAAAGCAACGGGAGTTCCAAAGGAGCTCCCGTTGCAAAACAGAGATAAAACAATGTATCCAAACCCATATAGCGTAATACAGGACGGCGTCGTATATATCGACCACGGGCCCATCACTATGACTCTTGAAGCGCGCAGGGATGGTCATGCCTTTACCGAAGCGGCTATATCCGGAGCTGAGAGAGTTCTTGAGATATTTGACGAATTTGGAACGCACCTCAATTTTTTGCGCGGACAAGCGGGGAAGATCATTTCTATCCCAGATAGTCTGCCCCCTGCAGTGCGGAAAATGACAGAATCGGTGATGCTCCTCCAAGAGGATGATTTTACCCCGATGGCGGCGATAGCTGGGACTACCTCGGATTTCGCCGTGGAAGCGATGACCGCCCACGGCGCCGATTACGCGCTTGTAAATAACGGCGGGGATATCGCATGGAGAATATCTCAGGAGCAAAAAGATTTTCTGAAGGTCGGCCTAATAAGCGATATAGACAACGGACGGCCTACCCATTCTTTGAAAATAAAATCGTTCAGTGCGATACGAGGACTGGCGACGAGCGGTCTTGGCGGACGCAGTCTGACACGAGGTATAGCATCCGCCGTAACGACGCTTGCCTCGGATTCTTCAAAGGCGGACGCAGCGGCCACTGCGATCGCCAATGCCTGTTACTGCGACGATCCGGCCATAAAACAATGTGTTGCTGAGGAGCTCGACTACGGCACAGATATCGCGGGGCTTCTTGTTACAAAATCTGTAGGCTGTCTTAAGAGCGGAAGTGCCGAGCGCGCTCTTGCGGCGGGAAGCAGGAGGGCTGATCAGTTAATTGACAACGGTATGATTTTCGGCGCGATCATCTTTGTCGCCGGTCGTATGAATGTAGTGAGCTCACAGAAGAACGGGAGCCTTTTTGAGGTTTCCAAATTGTATTAGGTAAGACACAGTTGCGGAGGGCTATATATGGAGAAATTTAAATGTATCGGCTTAAAACAGAGCTTTGTAGATGCTCGTGAAAAGGTTACCGGCACCGCTAAGTACCTTGACGATATGACCTTTGCGGGGCTTTTGATTGGAAAAATACTGCGCTCGCCGCACCCGCACGCGAGGATACTGTCAATAGACACATCCGCCGCAGAGGCGCTTGTCGGTGTCAGGGCGGTGATCACAGCGAAAGACTGCCCGCAGAACAAATTCGGCATGGAAATAGCCGATGTCGATATGCTCGCGGTGGAAAAGGTCCGCTATGTTGGAGATGAAGTTGCGGCGGTTGCCGCGGATAATGACGAAATAGCGAACGAGGCGCTCAAACTCATAAAGGTTGAATATGAGGTGCTTCCGGTTGTAGATGATACGATGAAGGCGCTCGAAAAAGATTCACTCCTCGTCCATGAAACCAATGGCTCAAATATTGCGCGTGAATATCACATCCAGCGCGGCGATATTGAAGCCGACCTTGCCTCTTGCGACTATGTTTTTGAAAAAGAATTTAGTACCCACCGCGTTTCAGGGCTGTATCTTGAACCGTTTGGAGCGGTGGCCCAGTGGGAAGCCAACGGCCGTCTTACCGTGTGGACGGGGCTGCAGTCGGCTTTTCAGGGAAGAAACGAGATCGCGAAAGCCCTTGGCATCAAGCCAACGATGGTGACGGTCAAATCTCCTTTCATCGGAGGCGGATTTGGCGCTAAGATATGGATAAGGAATTTCCATCCCATAGCGGCTGTCCTTGCTAAAAAGACGGGGCGTCCCGTAAAAATACTTCTCACGCGAGATGAAGAACAGCTCACCACGCGTCCAAGGATCGCGCCGCGTATGAAGGTCAAGCTCGGAATGATGAAGGACGGAACGATGGTCTGCAAACAGTCTACCATCGTAGCAGATAATGGGGCCTATTCATGGGCTGCGCCGAAGGTTCTTCTAAACCTTTCAATGCGTACAGACTGCCTTTACAGATATAAATCAAGCAAATGCGATTCCTACCTCGTTTACACAAACCTTATACCGACAAGCGGATTTCGGGGATACGGCAACAGTCAGATGCACTTCGCCGTTGAATCGTTCATTGACGAATGTTCTCGCGAAATTGGTTTAGATCCCGTTGAAGTCCGCCTTAAAAACTGCGTGCATAAGGGCGATGTGACGCTGCACCGCTGGCGCCTCAAGAGCTGTGAACTTTCCGAGTGCATCAGGATAGCGGCGGAAAAAATAAGAGAGAACCGACTGCCGGCAGAGGAAGAAAACGGTCGTATCAAGCGTGGTATCGGCGTCGCCTGCATGACGCACGTCTCCGGCAACCGCGGCGGGGATAAATTTGACGGCTCCTCCGCCATGATACGCATTCACGAAGACGGCGAGATCTTTATATTCTCAGGCGAAGCTGATTTGGGGCAGGGCGCAAAGACCGTTTTTGCGCAAATCGCCTCTGAGAGGCTTGGCGTGCCCATAGACAATATAACGATCATGCCGCTTGACACCGACGTAAGCCCCTTTGGAATGGGCACCTATTCCAGCCGCGTAACCACGGTCGGAGGCAAGGCTGTCTTTTTGGCCAGTGAAAAAGTGCTGGATCAGGTGTTGACGTTGGCGGCCGAGATGAGCAAACGTCAGAGAGATACCATGTACATGGAGAACGGCCTCATTAAGTGCAGCCGTGACCCGTCAGTCCTGATGACGCTCAAAGAGGTGGCCGCAAAGGCAATTAGAAGCCGCGCAGGAGTCCCCCTCACCGCCTACGTTACCTACGACCCGCCTACGGAAGGCGCAGACAAAGATTTCTACGGAGACTATTCAAGCGCCTATTCTTTCGGAGCTCACGGAGTAGAAGTCGAAGTAGACACCTATACAGGCAAAGTGAAGGTGCTTCGCGTCATCGCCGTTCACGACGTCGGCAAGGTCATCAACGAACTGGGGCTTCACGGACAGATAACCGGCGGCGTCGCGCAAGGCATTGGCTGGTGTCTCTATGAGGATATGCTCTTTAAAAACGGCGTTCCGGCGACGAACGGCCTGCACGGCTATACCTTCATGACAATCAAAGACATGCCGGCCGTTGAAGGGATAGCGATAGAAAGCAATGACCCGATAGGCCCATACGGCGCAAAAGGCGTAGGCGAACCGACACTGATCCCCACCGCTCCCGCTATCGCGAATGCTATAGAGGATGCCTGCGGAGTTCGTATCAGAGATCTTCCGATAACGCCGGAAAAACTTTACTGGGCTCTCCACACGCCGAATAAATAGAATCAGCGGCGGCAGTTGATGCATTTGTAAGAGATATATCAATCTTGGAATTGAGGTGCTGATAATTGAACAACTTATGGAAGTTGCTGACAGAAGAGGGTAAAAAACGTAAATTAACCGGTTTTGACGCGCTTGCGATAAAGTATATCGCAGTCGCCATGTCTCTCTATCAGCTTGCACAGGCTACATTTTTAACAGTTCAGCCCCAGATGCACTACGCGATCCACCTTACCTTCATTATGGTGCTCTGCGCGTTGATGTACACGAGGACCTTCCAGGCCCACGAACGCACCAGCACTAGAGTGCCGATTGAGGACTGGTTTTACATTGCGATTCTAGCAGCGGCCGGTATCTACTATTGCTTAAACATGGGAACCTATCTAACGCGTATGCCTCAGGTTGACGAACTCAGCTCTCTTGAGATTGTAATTGGGATACTCACCGTAGCGGCGGTCATCGGGCTTACAAAGAGATGTATGGGTTTTGTGCTTCCGAGCATAGGATGTATATTCCTGGCGTATGCGCTGTGGGGCCATCTTATCCCGGGGATACTCTATCATAGAAAATTGCTGGCCGTTGACATACTCGACCAGCTCGTATATACGACGAACGGCATATATTCGTCGCCTATAGCGGCTGCCGCGACATACGTATTCATGTTCGTTATGTTCGGCTCATTCTTTGCGGCCTCAGGAGCAGGGGACTTTTTCTACAAGTTCTCAATGGCGATAGCTGGACGCTATGCCGGAGGAGCCGGTAAAGTTGCGATAATAACCAGCGGGCTTTTCGGAATGATCAACGGCAGCCCGACCGCGAACGTTGTGACGACAGGTTCCTTTACAATCCCAATGATGAGAAAAGCCGGCTATGACGGGACCTTCTCTGGTGCGGTGACGGCTGTCGCGGCGACAGGCGGCGGGATCATGCCGCCGATTATGGGAACGGCCGCCTTCTTGATGGTCGAGATGGCGGGTATATCATATAAGAACATTGCCATAGCCGCTTTTGTGCCCGGAGTTCTTTACTATCTCGCGTTGCTGCTCATCGTCCACTTCCGCGCAAAAAAATGCGGGCTGGTAGGCCTAGACCAGTCGGAACTTCCTTCCGTACGGGAAACCCTCAAAGAAGGATGGATATTCCTCGTCCCCTTGGTGGTGCTAGTTGTAATGCTCATGGAAGGATACACGGCCAATTTATCCGCCGTCGTAGGTATAGTCGCTGTTGTGGCGGCGTCCTGGGCGCGTAAAAAAACAAGAATGCATCTGCCAGCGGTCATAAAAGCGTTGGAAGACGCCGCGAAATCAGCGGTCATCGTTTCGCTTTCATGCGCGGTGGCGGGATGCGTTATCGCCGGGCTTATGACGACGGGACTTAGCGGAAAGCTGGCAAGCCTCATCCTCAGCTTAGGCGGAAACAGTACGCTTTCGGCATTGATACTCACGGCCGGCATCTGCACGCTGCTTGGAATGGGAATGCCTGTTGCAGCAGCCTACTGCCTCACTGCCGCCCTCTGCATCCCGTCGCTTTACGAGCTTGGCCTGCAGCCGCTCGAAGCGCACATGTTCGTCGTCTATTTTGCTACACTTTCGGCGATCACTCCTCCAGTCGCCGTAGCCTCCTATGCAGCGGCCGGAATATCCGAAGCCAACGCAGCGACAGTGGGGTGGCAGGCGTGCCGAATAGGCCTTGTATCGTTCATCGTACCGTTTATCTTTGTCTTTGAACCGATGTTGATGGTCACACCGGATAACTTCTGCCTCCAGAGCGTCTGGATAATGATAACCGCGACGCTGGGCGTCCTCATCCTGTGTGCGGGACTTGAAGGCTACTTCAAAAAACCCATACCGATGCTGATGCGCGGTGTTCTTGTTATCGGCGGTCTGATGCTCATTTACCCGGGAGCTATAACAGACTACATGGGCCTTGGCGTGTTGGGTCTGCTTCTGGTTCAACAGTATTCTGGAATTAAATTAGGAGGGAAATAAATTGAAAAAGGTTGAAAAACACTTATTCCCTAAAACTATCGGAGAGGCGCTAGCGCTCCTTGAAGAATATAGGGGCGAAGCCCGTCTTGTATCTGGCGCTACAGATCTCATGCTCTGGATAAAAGAGGGCAAGGTTTCTCCGTCTGTTCTTGTAGACGTATCGGATATCCCGGAAATGAAATTCGTTGAAGTGCAAAATGGGAAACTGGTAATAGGGGCGTCAATGACCCACGCTGAAATTGCCGCAAACCAACTGGTGAAGCAGCTGTTTCCCGCTCTCGCTGACGGCTGCCGGAGCGTCGGTTCGCCTCAGATACGCAACATAGCCACGCTTGCCGGCAATATAGTAAGCGCGCAGCCCGCGGCGGACTCTGTAGTCCCGCTGACGGCGCTTGGCGCGGTATGCGAGACCGTGAATTGTGACGGCGCGCGTAAGCGTCCGCTCTGCGAACTCTCAAAGACTGTAGGCGTAAGCTATATCGACCCAGCAAGGGAGATTCTCACGAAGATAGAGATAGCGATCCCCGCCTGCAAATATGGGACGGCCTTCAAACGTATCGCTTCGCGCGAAGCAATGGCGCTGCCGGTGGTCAACGTTGCTGTGATGCTTGAAGCCGCGCTCGACGGAAGCATATCCGCCGCGCGTATCGTAGCCTCTCCTGTCTCCGTGACTCCGTTCCGTGCGAAAAAAGCTGAGGCCGCTCTCGTTGGCAAGAAGCCGTCCGCCGAAGTATTAGCCGCGGCCGCCGCTATCGCGGAAGACGAGGCTTCACCACGAGACTCTTTAGTGCGCGGTTCAGGGGCTTACCGTAAAGCGCTTGTAAAGGATCTTGTCGAACAGGCGCTTGTAGAAGCAGCCTCGGCGTTAGCGTAAGGAGTGATTGAGATGCAGGAATTAAAATGTGTCGTTAACGGTAAAAATGTTGCCATAATGATCGACCCCAGCCACTCCCTGGCTGACGTAATAAGGTACGACCTCGGCCTTACGGGAACTAAAAAAGGGTGTGAAGAGGGCGAATGCGGCGCCTGCACTGTACTTGTGGACGGCCTGCCGGTCGACTCTTGCATCGTTCCCGCTATGAAGGCGCAGGGGCGCAGCATTCTCACAATAGAGGGACTTGAGCAGAACGGAGAGCTCGACCCGATCCAGGAGGCTTTTGTGGAAGCGGGCGCCATTCAGTGCGGCTTTTGCACTCCAGGCGTAGTACTTTCCGCTAAGGCGCTTCTTATGCGCGAGGAGAACCCAACCAAGGAAGAGGTACGTGACGAACTTTCAGGGCACTTCTGCCGCTGCACCGGATATTTGCAGTTCTACGACGCAGTAAAAATAGCCTCGGAAAAAATAGCGGCACGTAAGGCCGCAAAGGCTTAAACCGGAAGATTTTATTAAAAACGAGGGACTGCGGCGGAAAAAAGAAAAATTCTGCCGCGGCCTTTTTATAAATGTCTTATGAAAGGAGCATTTTTATATGCAGCGAATCGGTCTATTTACACCAATCACTATAAATTCCATGGAACTTGCCAACAGAGTCATCATGTCTCCGATGTTCACAAACTCGGCGGCGTCGGGAGGATTTGTATCTAAAAATACCATCAAACACTACGTGGACAGGGCGCGCTCCGGCGTCGGACTGATAATGACGGAACACACAAGCGTCAGCTCAAAATTCATCCATGCAGGGCTCCGTCTCCAAATCAGCCGTGATGAACACATAGATGGCTTTAAAAAACTTATCGAAGCGGTTCACGGCGAAGGGTGCAAAATTGGACTCCAGATCGCGCACTCGATCTACGGCGTAGGCAAGAAACCGCACGAACTGACGAACGAAGAATGTTACGGCATCATCGATGATTTTGTAGCTGGTGCGCGGCGCGCCTATGAGGCAGGTTTTGACGCCATAGAGCTGCATTATGCGCATACCTACACGATGGCGGATTTCATCTCGCGCCGTACCAATCTGCGCACAGACGAATTTGGCGGCGACATCTACGGCAGAATGTTTATGCACTTGGAAATCCTCAAAAAGATCCGCGCGCTAGTGGGTCCAGAGTATCCGCTCTTTGCCAGAATCAGCGCCGAAGAATTTGTACTGGGCGGCAACACGATCGTCCAGAGCCGCATCTTTGCGCAGGAGCTAGTCAAGCACGGCATCGACTGTATGGACGTCTCCGCCGGAGTCCGCTTCGACGACGCGCCAGTGAAGGGCTATTCAGACCAGAGGGGCAAGCCGACAATAGAATATCCAGACGGCCCTAACGTCTATCTTGCAGAAGAGATAAAAAAATGCGTCAGCGTCCCTGTGGTGACAGTGGGAAAACTTGGCAACCCTGAATTTGCCGACAACGTCATTGCGGAGGGCCGCGCGGACATGGTGGCTTTAGCGCGTCCGCTTATAGCCGATCCCATGTGGGTGCGTAAAGCTCAAGATCACCGTTTTGACCGCATCACCGAATGTCTATACTGCACCGAATGCCTTTACGAACGTCACGACCCTTCCGCCTACATCCATTGCATGAGATATACCTGTCAGAACGCGTGCCCCGCAAACGTTGAAGTGCCGCTATATCTCGATTTTGCAAGAAGAGGGATGTACAAGGAGGCCTATCAGGTGATTCAGAACGAAAATCCGCTTGTTCTGACCTGCGGCCGCGTCTGCAACCATCTCTGTGAAAACATGTGCAACCGCGTTAAAATCGACGAACCAATAGCCATCCGTGGCATAAAACGTTTTATAACGGACTGGCTGCTTGAGCACGACGGGAAATTCCCGCTTCCAGCGATGGAGCCGCGCAGCGCAAAGCGCGTCGCAGTTGTCGGTTCCGGCCCATCAGGTCTCTCATGCGCATTTTACCTTCAGAAAAAGGGCTACGATGTGACGGTCTACGAAGCACTTGATGTCATTGGCGGAATGCTTGCGGTGGGGCTTCCCGAATACCGTCTCCCCAAGGAAAAGTTTGCCAAGGAGATAGAACTTTTCAAGGAAATGGGCATCAAATTCATCACAGGCGCAAAGATTGGCAGAGAACTTTCGGTTAAAGAACTACGCAGCCTCGGCTACATGGCGGTCTATCTAGCCGTCGGAGACCACAATGACAGAAAACTTGGCGTAGCCGGGGAAGATTACGAAGGCGTCACATCAGGCGTATCGTTCCTGCGCTCGGTGAAGACCGGCGGCGAAAGCGGTCTTCAAGGTAAAGAGGTCGTAGTGGTCGGCGGAGGCAATGTATCTATGGACTGTGCAAGAACGGCGATACGCCTTGGTGCGTCAAAAGTGTCGCTGCTCTGCCTTGAAAAAGAAAACGAGATGCCAGCGCATCCTGACGAAGTTAAAGAGGGCAAAGAAGAGGGGCTCTACGTATTCAACGGATGGGGGCCGATGGCCATCTCAGCACAAGAGGGGCGCGCTGATGAGGTGACCTTCAAAGAATGCACCGCCGTCTTTGATGATTCTGGCCGCTTCAACCCTTCATACGATGAAAACTCTCTCTTAAAGGTGCACGCCGATCTTGTTATTTGCGCCATCGGGCAGGCTCTGAGCTGGGAAGTGGCTGAAGCCGACGAAGAGCTCATCGCGATACGCGGCAATGTCATACCAGCCGCCTATCGCGGCACTACCGCCACGCCTTGGATATTCGCCGGCGGCGACTGCACGACGGGCCCAGATTCCGTTGTCAGCGGAGTCAACCGCGGCAAAGAGGCCGCCTCGTCGATAGATCGCTACTTGGGCGGCGACGGACAGGTGATAGCGCCAAAACATCTGGCACGAGAGATGAGCAAGCCTATTGACGAAACTCCGACGCAACGCGAGAAGATGGCCATGCTTGAACCACAAGCGCGTAAGGACTGTTTTTGCGAGGTGGAGTGCGGCTTTTCCGAAGAACAGGTTGCAAAAGAGGCAGGAAGATGCCTGCGCTGCGACGTTCTTAAGATAAACCGCTTGTAAGATAAAATATAGAAAGAGGTTTTTCTTTGTCATGACAGATAATAAAACCGCCGTCGTAAGAGGCGGCGGCGACCTTGCAACAGGAATAATCTACAGACTCTGGAAGGCCGGCTACTCTGTGCTTGTGCTTGAAACAAAGTGTCCGCTTGTAGTACGCCGAACTGTAGCGGTTGCCTCAGCCATCTTTGACGGTGCTGCCATGGTAGAGGATATGAAGTCCGTACGTATTGACTCTGTGGGAGAATTTACAAAAGGTTCTCATATTATACAAGTGCTTGTTGATCCAGAAGGACAATCTATAGAAAAAATATCCCCAGACCTGGTCGTAGATGCCGTTATGGCAAAGAAAAACATTGGTACAACAAAAGATATGGCGCCGCTTGTCATTGCGATCGGGCCTGGATTTTCCGCGCCTCAGGATGTGCATGCCGTTATAGAGACAAAACGCGGCCACACGCTGGGACGCGTTATAACGAATGGCGCCGCTATTCCAAATACAGGCGTTCCGGGAATCATAAAAGGCTACAGCACGGAACGGCTGCTTCGCGCTCCAAAAGAGGGCTATTTGCTTCCGGTGCGTAAAATAGGCGACGAGGTGGCAGCAGACGAGGTCATAGGCTATGTTGACGGAATAGAGGTATGCTCAAAGCTTGACGGGATACTGCGAGGGCTCATTCATCCGCACGTTCATCTCACACAGGGGCTGAAGATAGGCGATGTTGATCCTCGCGGCGACGCCTCTCACTGCTGGAGCATAACGGACAAGGCTTTGGCTATTGCCGGCGGAGTGCTGGAAGTAATAATGAGTAAAGACTCAATCTTAAGGTAAGAAGGCCAAAGCTTCGGTTTAGAACATTGAATGACCGTAGGCAATAGAGGATGCGGTGACCCTGTTGTTATTCTCCGCCAATTCTTGGTTGTGAGGCGAATACGGCGTAACTTTGAGTGAAATATCTCTGTTTTTATTTGACTAATAAGATGTCTGGCGCCTTCTTTTTTATTTGGATGCTGCGGGGGCGCGTGACATAATAAAAGGCCCGCATCGACGCGTAGTTTTACGCGCGGTGCAGGCCTTTGAATTTATGCCGATTGAAAATTTTTGCTCAGTGCCTTATCTGCTTTTTAGGCACTCCAGGTTGTGTTTGTATTCGGGGACGGCTTCCCAGACGGAGGTGCCTAAGTCGCAGGGAAAGTCGGGACAGAAGCCGCAGTTGGGGATGCGGTTGCGCACGGCGCAGGCGCGGATGGCGCATTCGCCGCAGCTTATGCTCTTTGCGCCTGCTGTGAGGCATCCCGTGCAGCGCAGCCGCGACGGGAGTATGAAGGAGCCTTTGCCTTCGCGCTCCTGCGCTGCGGCAAGCGCCGCAAGCGTTTCGTTGTCTTTGTTCAGTGTGGCGCGGCGCGCTGTACAGGCGTCGCAGTCTATGCCGCAGCAGCCTATGTTCGCCATTATTCCGTTTCCGCCTCCGGGTTTGCTGCACAGACGACGCCATGTTTTTTGATTTCGCAGCCTATTGCGCGAAGCTCAGAGGCAAGGGCCTCGACGCCTTGCTCTACGCTGCGCCATTCGGTGTCGAAAGAACAGTCCACGATGAATATCGCCTCTTGTGTCTCGCAGTCGACGCAGGCGTCCCGCGTGTCGCGGTAGTTCCAGAGCCAACAGCAGATTTTTTCGTCGTCCGCGTAGGCAATCTGCGGGGGTGCGCATTCGATGATCTCTCCGCCCGCTCCGAGCGGCGCGAATTTTTCGCCGTCTCGTACGTAGCGCAGCGTCATGCCGCCCTTTAATTTTTTCATGTCGTGCGCTCCCATCGGCAGTATGTTCATCGCCGATACGCAGTCATAGCAGTCCACCACGTCTGATACGTCCCACATGTCGCCTTTGAAGAGCCTGCGCAGCAGCGCCTCTATCGAGGAACGGTACTTGCTGGGCTTGACGCCCATTTTTGAGTAGGTCTCGCGCCATCTGCGAACGTCGGGGTGCAGCATCATCGTGTCAGCAGAGAGGCCGATGTCCTTCATGTGCCCCTCAAGTTCGCGTTTGAGTTTCGCCACGTGCGCCGCGCCGTCCGCACCGCCGATGTTTGCGCGGAGCCAGCCTATCTTTGCCTCGGGGAAATTTTCAAGTACCTTTTTATCCAGTGAAATTTTCAAAACGCTCTCCCTTTTCTGTATGTTGTATGTTGTTGTATGCGCCGCCGTTATTTGTCTGAATTATCTGTCCATATTATAGCTCGCGCCGAGCCTTCTGCATATCTCTTGTGCAAGGCGTCCTACGGCCCAGCCCGCCGCCGTTCCAGCGATGAAGAGCGGTATCATGTAAAAAACGGCCCTCGCGTCTCCTATCATATATGAGACGAGCAGCGTCTGCGCCGCGTTGAAGGCCCACGCGCCCGCTACGCTGATCCACGGAAGTGAAAAATCGCGCCGCATCTTGCAGTAGAGGAGCGACATGACGATGGCCGCCGCGACGCCTCCCGCCATGCTGCATAGAAATGCGAACCAGTTGCCGGTGAAGAGCCACGCAAGCAGCACTCGCAGCACTGTGACGCAGAAGGCGGCCTTTACTCCCAGCATGACGAGCGCGGCAAGGGTGAAGACGTTTGCCGCGCCAAGTTTCAGGCCGGGAAGCGGCATCGGCAGCATTCCTTCCGCAGCGTTCACCACAAGCGCGCAGGCTGTGAAAAGCGCCGCCATTACAAGCCGGCGCGTGACGTTCTGCGCACTCATCAGTAGCTTACGCCGTCCACATCGTTGTTTGTCTTCTGCGCGCCCGTTATGCGAAGCGCGAGATGATGAGGTAGGCAGACGGCGCCGGTTCCGGGCCGCGTGATGCGCCCCATGCGGACGCAGCTTCCGTCTGGACAGTCCGCGGAAATTATCGCGGCCCCGCCGCCGCCTGCGCGTATGATGTTAAAACCGCCGCCCGTCTTCACCCGTATGTCGCGCGGCGGCTGCGCAAGCGGGATGCGATGGATGACGACGCCGTCCGCCACTACTTCGGCATAGGTCGGCACGCCTTTGCGCACGCCGGGCAAAAATGCGCCGCAGATGAGCATGAGCGCGCCCGCAGCCGTCACTATGGCCATGACGCGATCGCCGCGCTTTATTGCTTTGCGCCTCCTATTATGCTTTTTTTATAATTTTTATCTGTAAGCTGGAATAATGTTTCAGCGTGCGGGGTGACGAGCGCCTCGTTTTTGCCGGAAAGCAAAAATACGGCGGCTATTTCGGGATTCTTTTTAAGAAAGGCGTCCGCCTTTTTCCGTCCCATGACGAAGAGCGCGGTGCAGAGGGCGTCGGCCTTTGTGGAGTCCGCGTCTATTATCGTGACGGAGGAGAAGTCTGAGATGGCGGGGTGTCCCGTCGCAGGGTCGAAGATGTGATGGTAGCGCTTTCCGTCTTTTTCAAAGTATCGTTCGTACGGGCCAGAGGTGACTACGGAGGCGGCGGGCGTCATTATGACGCCGAAATATTCTCCGCGAGGGTGGTCGGGGTGCTGTAGGCCTATCTTCCAGAGGCCGCGTTTAGGCGCTTTTCCTATGAGGTCTATGTTGCCTCCAAGGTCTATTATTGCGCTTTGTACGTTCAGCTCCAAAAGGCGCGCCTTCAGAAGGTCGGCCGCGCGTCCCTTCGCTATGGCGCCAAGGTCTAAGGCCATGCCCTCCGGCGCTTTGACGAAGAATTTTCCATTGTCGTTTTTGAGAGTTATCTTGCCGTAGTCGGTGTTGCGCAGAGCGCGCGCTATCTCGTAGGCTTCGGGTATGCGCGCCTGAGGCGTGCCTATCTTCCACAGCTTCACCACGTCTCCGATGGCTGGGTTGAAGGCGCCGCCGGTGGCTTTCGCTGTTTTTCCGGCGCGTGATATGAGGGAATATGTTTTTTCGTCTACCGAAGTCCATTTGCCGCGCGCGGTGTTTATTCTGCCGACGTCGGAGGAGGCGATGTTTGCGGAAAAAAGCTCCTCAAGTTTCACCAAGAGGCCGTCGGCCTCTTTCAGCGAGGAATCTAATTTTTCTTTATCCGCGCCGTAGAGCGTGACGCGCACGTAGGTGCCCATGCGGTAGTTTTCGCTTGCGGCGCAGGTCTGCTGTGCCGTAGCCTGAGTTCTGCCGTAAATGAAGAAGGCGGCGCAAAAAAAAGCGGCCGCCGCTATTGTAAAACAGGTTGTTTTTTTGACCGTCATGGTTTATGTGCCGCCGCCGCTTTGCGCAGAGGCGCTACTCGCAGAGGCCATCTTCAGCCGTGCCCGTGAATTTCATTTTTGCCTCGAGTATGCGGTGGTTCTGCACCTCAAGCACCTTTATCTCCCACGGGCCGCAGCTTATGAGCTGTCCCTGCGTCGGGAAGTCGCCGGTTATCTCAAGTATCATGCCGGCAAGAGTGTCTACGTCGACATAGATAGTGTCAAACGGGTAGTTCAGCGCCTCGGCCAGGTCTTCAAGGTTCACCTGTCCCTGGACGATGTAACAGTTTTCGCCGACGTTCAATATCTCTGGCGTCTCTTTGTCGTATTCGTCCTGGATGTCGCCTACGATTTCTTCGATGAGGTCTTCCAGGGTGACGAGCCCCGCCGTGCCGCCGTATTCGTCTACGACGATGGCCAGGTGTTTGCGCGCCTTTTTCATCATGTCCAGAGCCTCGTCCGTCTTCATCGTTTCCGGCACGTAGAGCGGTTTGCGCATCAGCTTGTTTATGGCGATGTCCGTCTCGCCGTTTGAGAGCGGGCGGAGCAGGTCTTTTGCGTAAAGTATTCCGGTGATGTCGTCCATGTCCTCTTTATATACTGGGATGCGCGAATGTCCGCTTTCAAGGAATATTTTCACGGCGTCGTTTACGCTGTCGCTTTCGTCTATTGAGAACATGTCTATGCGCGGGGCCATCACTTCGGAGACGCGGGTCTCTTCAAAGGCGATGACGCCGTGTATCATCTTGCGCTCGTCCTCTTCAAGCGCGCCTGCGGCGCTGCCTTCGCTGACGATGTGGTCTATCTCTTCGCGCGAGATGAGCGCGCTGTAGGAGACGAGGTCCATGCCTATGAGCTTGCCGATCAGTTTGAGTATCGTCTGTAAAAGCGCCATCACCGGCGTCAGCAGAAAGTTGAAGAGGCGCAGAAGCGGCATACAGATGAGCAGCACGCTTTCTTTTTTGGCTATCGCTATGTTTTTGGGCAGGATCTCACAGAATATGACAATGAGCAGGGTCATGACGGCTACCGCCACGGCGGGGCCAGCCAGTCCGAAAATTGAGATGGCTACAGAGGTTGCGACGGCGCTCGCTGCGATGTTGACGAGGTTGTTGCCAATGAGAGTTACGTTTATCGCTTTTGCGATGTTGTCCGCGAGCCAGAGAAAACCTTTTTTGTGGTGTGGGAAATCATCCGCCATCGCCAGAAGTTTCCCTCTTCCTGCCGACGTGATTGAGGTCTCCGTCATTGAAAAATATACGGAGAAGGCCAAGAGCACGCCAAGCAGGCCAATACTGCCTACAAGGTCAGAATTCAACAAATATCATCCTCCTGATATTATGAGCCCCAATTTTAGGGACTGTATGAGTAAGCATATCATAAGTTTTTGATATTCGCACTATCCGGGCGGTGATTTAGGTAGTTGTCCGTAAAAGTTCTACGCATCCTTCGGTAGCGCGCAAGGCGCGCCGCTTTTAAGATAGGCTTCATCAGGAACGGATAATGTTTAAGGAGGCTTTTGTAATGGATGATTTTGTTGCGGCGTATAAGAGGATGTTTGAAAATTATTTTGAGTTCTCCGGCAGAAGTTCGCGCGCGGATTTTTGCGGAGCGATAGTGATGAACATTTTGGTCGGTTTTCTGCTTGCCGCTTTAAGCTGGATGCTCCCGCTCATTTTCTTTGCGGACTGGGCCTACGGCATTGCCGTCATCATTCCGCTTACGGCGCTTACCGTGCGGAGGCTGCACGATATGAACAAAAGCGGGTGGTGGGTGCTGGTCGGGCTCTTTCCAGTGCTTAATCTCATTCTTGTGATTTTCTGCTGCTTCTCGGACGGAACTCCTGGGTCAAACGCCTACGGAGCCTGATGCGCGCGGCGGGATAGATATAGATGCTACTTTTGCTTCGGCCCTCCGATACGGAGGGCTTTTTATTTTATATTGCGGATCTCGGCCGCAGCTCTGTTTATTTCTCGAATGGCAAGTTCGTGCAGCTCTTCCAGCGAATGAGAGCCAAGGCGCGCGCAGACTTTTGCGTTCTCGCCGCAGAGCAGACAGCGGCGCTCAGCTAGGCCCATCTCTTTTCTTGAAACGGGGCCCTCTTCGGTGATTATATCTATGTCAAGGATGCGCCCCGCCGTCATTCTGTTTTCCGCGTCGAGCGCTATGCGCTTCATATCGGAGGCACTCTGGGTGGCCGCGTCGAAAGCGCCCTGCCAGCAGACGCCGGCGCCGTTTTCAAGGAAGCGTTCCTCGCGCGTTTTTGCGTTCGCATGGGCCACCAGCAGTTTTTTGCACATATTTATCACGTCGTAGTCGTTTGGCGCGCGCTTTGGAAAGCCTGGGATGTTGAGCCCTATCTGACAGATGAAATAGGCGGAGCGTCCCTTTGCGTTTTTGATGGAGAGCCAGCGCCTCTGCCACGCGGCGCGTTCTTCGCGCCCGGCAAGCACCTCTTCAAGCGGCGTCATTTCTTTTCCCTCAGTTTTTTTATTATTTCGGCGCCCTTTGCGCTTTTTAAATAATCTATGGTGACAGAAGGCAGAAGCGCGGAAAGCGCCTCCGGCTCTGTGCCGCCGGCAAGCATGGAGCGCACGCGCGACGCGGAAATGGCAGCTCCGTCGGCCTGGATGCGTTCTATCTCCGTCACGGCGCAGCCAAATGACGGAAGCGACGCTTTGAGCGCCTCGTTATAGACTGCGGTAACGGGGCAGAACGGCTCCGTGCCGACGAAGCGGCGCGTTATGCCAAGCTCCTTCACGAAAAGCAGCCCAAACAGCGACGCGTCAAGTTCCGCCTGCACTTTAGCCGCAGCCGGCTCAGCGCGGTCTTTTAGGAAATAGGTCGGGAATGTCGCGGCGGATACCGCGTAGCTGCCGCTGCCAATGACGCAGACGTTTGGCAGGTGCGCCGTGCCGCGCTGCACCAGTGAAATGCGGTCGGCGAACGGAAAGACTGATGCGTCCTCTTCTACGACGATGACGTAAAGTCGCGCCGCGCCGCGCGCGGCCTCTTCGATGAGGTGCAGATGTCCCAGCGTGAACGGGTTGCAGTTCATCACGGCGGCGGAGGCGGAGCCAGCTCCGTCTTTTTCGGCCTTTGCTCTTTCGGCCGCAAGTTTTTCTTTGTACTGCGCAATGCCGGGCGCGCCAGATTCCATAAGCACCGCGGAGGGCGCCGCCGCAAGCGGGCGAAAGCCGAGTCCGGCAAAGCGGTCGGCCATCTCGGGTTTTGTGTATATGAAGAGGTGATAGAGTCCTTTTTCTCCCGCGGTGCGCATCAAAGCGGAAATGACGATGCCCGAAAGCCCCGCCTCCTGCCACTGAGAGTCCGCGGCGACCATTTTTATGACAGAGCCCGCGAGGCTTGCCGTGGCGGCAAGACGTCCTTCGGTGTCTTCCGCAAGCGCTATATAATCCGGCGTGCCTTCAAAGACGAGCCCGCTGCGTCCAAGAAGCGACTCAACTGCCCTGCGTTCGTATCTGCTGAGGCTTTTTGTAACGCGGCATTCTAATCCAAACATATTTTATCAATCCTATTTCAAATTTTAATCCTGCGACAACTTTCTCTTTACTATCTCGCCTATCGCAGAGCGAGGCATCTCAGTTATAAATTCGATTATGCGCGGCGCCTTGTAGTAGGACAGTTTCTTGCGGCAATATTCTATCAGGTCTTTGGCCGTGGCGCGCTCTCCTTTTTTGAGGACGATGTACGCCTTGACCAGTTCTCCGCTTATGGGCCTGGGCACTCCGACCACCGCGGCCTCTTCGACCGCGGGATGTTCTTCGAGGACTCGCTCCACTTCACGCGCGTAAACTTTGAAGCCTCCTACGAAAATGACGTCCGTCATGCGCCCGACGAGATAGAGATAGCCGTCTTCGTCGAACTTAGCCACGTCGCAGGTGTTGAACCAGCCGTTTTTGAAACGCTGCTCAGTAAGCTCCGCGTTTCTGAAATAGCCGTGAGTGACGCTTGCGCCGCGTATCCAGAGGACGCCCTCTTTGCCCGCCGGCTGCTCGCTGCCGTCGTCGTTTCTTATCTGTGCTTCAACACAGTCAAGCAGGGTACCGACGCTGCCGGGCTTTTTCTTGTCCATCCCAGGCGGCAGCGCCACGACGGACGAGGCCTCGGTGAGGCCGTAGCCCTGAAGCACAGGCGTCGCAAGCACCCGCTCCGCGCGTTTGGACGAGGCTTCCGGCAGCCTGTCTCCGCCCGAAAGTATGCAGCGCAGCGTAGGCGGCACCACCACCCCGCGGGACGCGGCGGCCACCATCAACGCTATCATCGTAGGCACCGCCATCACGATGGTGACGCCAGCGTTTTTTATAGCCTCCATAGAGGTTTCCACCGGCATGAACGACGGCAGTATCGCCTGACGCGTCGCCTTCACGACGGGCAGCAGGGCCCCGCAGACGAAGCCGAAGGCATTTGAGTTTGGCAGCGCGTTGAGGAAGACGTCTTCGTCGTCGTCAAGCATCTGTATATGTTCCACGCAGGCGTCTATGCAGGCCAGCAGATTGTCGTGAGAGAGCGGCACGGCCTTTGGCTCGCCGGTCGTGCCGGAGGTGTAGAAGATAACGGCGATGTCTGACGACTCCTCCGAACAGGGACGCCCGGGGACGTTTTCGTCAAGCGTGTCAAGGCTGATGACGGAGCACGGGATGCCCTCTTCTGAAATGAGCGGTGCAAGGTCCGCGCAGCCTCGGTAGGTCAGCGCCGCAAAGACGTCGGCGTGAACGAGTTGTTTTATGAGCGGCACATAGGCGGAGCGGAAGTCAAGCAGCGCCACAGCGCCGCCGAGCTTCCAGACCGCAATGGCCATCGCAAGCAGGACAGGGCTGTTTGGCATAAGCAAAGCTAGCCGCTGCCCCTTTTTGAAATTGCTGGCTCTTAACTTTTCCTCACATTCCTCAATGAGCTCTGCGAAGGCGCCGCGGGACCACCAGGTCTTTTGCCACCAAAGAAAGGGCTCAGTAGGGAATCTATTCAGATTGTCCCTGATTATTGCCTCAAGTCTGGAATTCAAGCCATCACGTCCATTATTCATTTTGCCCGGTCAGGGGCTATGCGGTCATTGTAAGCGCCATATATGCCTCCCAGGCGGCCGCAAAGGGGAGCATACTCTCTGGAATGTCGTAGCGCGGATGGTGCAGCGGATATTCAAGCCCGGTGCCCAAAAGCATGAAGACGGAGGGCACGCTGTTGCTGAAAAATGAGAAATCCTCACCCGAGAGCAGCGGACGTTCCAACATCGTTATGCCCTCTTCGCCGAAAAAAGGAACCCCGATATGCGTCAGTGAATCCAGCATTTCGAGGTTATTGTCTACCTGTGCGTAGTTGCGGGTATATTCTACAGAGGCTATGCCGCGCAGCGCCTTAGCTATGCCGGGGGCCACAGTTTCTATGCGGCTCTGCACAAAATCGCGCGTGCGTGAATCAAAGGCTCGCAGCGTGCCCCAAAGATTGGCCTGTTCCGGGATGATGTTATAGGCCGCGCCGGCCTCCACCTGTCCAAACGAGACTACTACGGGTTCGCGCGGGTCTACCTCGCGCGCGAGCATCGTCTGGATGGTGATTATTATATTTGCTGCGATAGTGACTGGGTCGACCGTCAGGTGCGGCTCCGCGCCGTGCCCTGAGGCTCCGTGGATGTCTATATGGATGCGGTCGGAAAGGGCCGTCATGACGCCGCGGCGCGAGAACAGTTCGCCGTATGGAAGCTCTGAGGCCCAATTTACGGCGGCGCAGCGGCCGATGTTGAACTTTTCGATGAAATGATTTTCCGTAAGCGACTTTGCGCCGCTGCGGCCTTCGCCCGCCGGCTGGAAAAGAAAAACGATCTTTTGGCTGAGCGCCTCTGGCATTTCGGACAACACGGCGGCCGCGCCAAGGAGCGAGGCCATCTCCGCGTCGTGCCCGCAGCCGTGCATGACGCCGGGGATACAGGAGGAAAACGGCAGTCCGGTCTGTTCGTCGGCCGCTATCGCGTCCATCGTCGCACGCAACATCAGCGCCTGGCCGGGAAGGTCTGCGCCAAGCACGCCCACAACGGATGTCTGCGCGGCAAAGCCGCACGTCACCTCCATGCCGGGAAGTGATCTCAGGACATTTGTGATTTTAGAGGCGGTGATATTTTCTTCAAATGCAAGCTCTGGAAATTGGTGAAAATCTCTTCGCCAGTCCTGCATCTCCTCCATGATTTTTTCCGCCCGCTCAAGCAGCGACGCTCCTAAAGCGGAAAGTTCGATCTGATCACTCATCCCCATACTTCCTTCCGGTGCCTGCCTAAAGAATACCAAACTAAATATCCGAATAGTTTATCACAATTTACCGTTAAAGTGTAAAATAATGGGAGACTGGGGGAGTTGGATTGACCGATTCACAAAAGGGCGCGGCCTGCGCGTTCCTCTCATATCTGTGTTGGGGGTCGATGCCGGTATACTGGAAGGCTCTCGCGCATGTTTCATCTTTTGTTATACTATGCAACCGCGTACTTTGGTCCGCGGTCTTCACTATCATGGTGATCGCGGGCGCGCGGATGTGGAGCACGGGCGCCGCCTTCGCCGCAAAAAATAAACGGCAGACGCTTTGGCTCGTCGTAGGAGGATTTCTCATCACCTTCAACTGGGGGCTTTATATATGGGCCATCAACGATGGACGGATACTTGAAACGAGCCTCGGCTATTACATCAATCCGCTTGTCTCGATGTGCTTCGGGATGCTCTTTTTCGGCGAGCGCATGAGGCGCGCGCAAGTGGCGGCGCTTTTGCTCGCGCTTGCCGGGGTGCTCGTGCAGGTCTTTTATCTTGGCGAGGTGCCGCTCGTATCGCTCGGCCTTGCGCTCTCCTTCGGCCTCTACGGAGTGCTGAAAAAAGCCGTCGCAGTCTCCCCGCCCATAGGTCTTTTCATCGAGACCATCTCCGTCGCCCCCGCGGCTCTCTTATGGCTCTGGTACATGCAGCGCACGGGAGAGGCGACTTATCCTTATGATATGTGGACCTATCTGCTGCTTGCCGGAACCGGAATCATGACCTCCGTGCCGCTTTTTTTATTTGCCTACGCGACAAAGCGCATAGAGCTGACGGCGCTTGGCTTTATACAGTTCGTCTCGCCCACCCTCACCTTTCTTATCGGCACGCTCATCTACCATGAGCCGCTCTCACCGATAAGAACGCTGACCTTTGTGCTGATTTGGAGCGCGGTCGCTGTATACTGCGCCGATAAAATTTATCTCGCGCGGCGCGAAACTCATTGACATGTAGTGTTTTAGCGATAGAATTATAGATAATATTTCACACGAGAAATGGGCGTTTATATGTTTCTGAAACATATGGCATCGGCGGGTTCATATTGCCCGCGGTAAAGCCCTGCACTCACAATCTAATCACATACTCCTTTCATCCGGGCGCAAATGCGCCCCCTTTTCGTCTTTATAAAAGACCAGACTGAATATTCCTGGCCCGCGCGTCGCCGAAAACCCGGCGTAAGGCGGGTCTTGCCGCCCATAGAATTGCCGTTGCCGAAAGAGGCGCCGTTATTAAGATGAAAGATGTTTTTTAAGCATCGCGCGCTTGTCTGTTTTTCATCATATCTTTGAGAAGGCGCGATGAAGAATACGGCGGGAATACAGCAAAGGGAGGAAAACTAATGCGGCAGCGAAAAGAGAAAAAAATCAGGGCGGCGGTTTTGGTGGGCGCGCTCGTTTTTGCCATTGCGGCGGGAGTGTTTTTGTCGCCGCTTCCGGCGGCGGCCGCTTGGGACGGAAGCGCGGACACTTCGTGGTACAACGATTCACAGAGCGTTTTTACAATATGCTCGCCAGCCCAGCTTGCGGGGCTGGCAATGCTGCTTGACGGAAACAATGCGCTCTCCGCCGATTTTTCCGAAAAGACGATACGGCTTGCAGCCGACATCGACCTTGCCGGGAAGCAGTGGACTCCAATCGGAGCATGGGTGGACAGCAAAAAGACGCGGCCGTTTCGCGGCATCTTTGACGGACAGGGACATAAGATAACAGGCCTTTATGTGACATCGGGGCGCTGCGCTGGACTTTTCGGCTATGTGCGAAACGGCGTCATCAAGAATCTCTCTGTGGCCGGTTCCGTCAGCGGCGGCAGCTATATGGGCGCCGTTGCGGGCTGGATAGAAGGAATGGGCGGCGATTCGCTGATAGAGAACTGCCGCGTCGTTGTTGCTGTAAGCAGCGCGAAAGCGGCCTATATCGGAGCCGTCGCGGGCTACAATAAAGGAAGCGGAGGCACGGCCTCGATAGTCGCGTGCAGCGCGGATTCAACGCTTACCACCAGCTACGACGGCCCTAACGCCGGCTTTATCGGCGGCATAACTGGAGGAAATCTGAGTTACTCCGGCGGCGCAGCCGTGGTGCAGGGCTGCGCCGCCTCATCCGCCATCGCCATTCCAGAAAACGGCGTCAACACAAACTGGCAGGCGGGCCTCGTCTGCGGGACAAACAGAAGCACGGAGGCGGAACTTTCGTCCGTCTTAAACTGCGCCGCCACGGGCCTCATAAAAGGAGACGCGCTCTACGCGGGCGGCGTCACGGGCCACAATTACGCCTACTCTCGCGGCTCCGTCGTCCTTGATTCCTGTATCGTTACAGCGGACATCTCTACAACCCACCCCGTGGGGATGGCGGGCGGCGTTGAAGGCTACAACTACACCGTCAATGAAGGCGCGTCGCAGGTACGAAACTGTTTCTTCAACGGCTCTGTAAAAGGAGCTGCGGCTGCGGGAGGCGTCGCGGGTACAAGCGCCTGTATGGCGCAAAGCACCTCCGTCTATTTCAACTGCGTCACGCAGGGCGCTTGCGTAGCAACAAACTCAGCTTCCGGCAGCACGCAGGGCTGCGCTGGGGTAATAGCGCTCGTTCAGTGCAACGAAGCCTCCAGCATCTCTATTCAGAACTGCTCCTCCGAGACTGTCCTAAGTTTCCAAAGCGGCGTTGAACACAAGGGAGGAGTAGCGGGATACGTGGATATAATGGACGGCGCCTCGGCCTGTCTTATCAAAAACTGCTCCGCCGCATCGCCGCTTTCCGCCGCTTCCGGCGCGGGTTACGCGGGCGGCGTTGCCGGTTATATCAGAAGCGCTGGCGGCGCGGTGACGGTCGCAAACTGCGGATGGCTTGATGCGGGCGGCGCGCCGGCTTTCGGAGGAACCAGCGGGCAAGTGCTTTCAAACGCGGCCTCTTTTGACGCGGCGGAGCTTTCAAGCGGAGTAGTCGCCGCCTGCCTGCCAAACCAAGCGGCGCTTTTCTTCGATATGGACAAAGGAGCGGCCTCCGCCTCTTTCAACCTTGTCACCTATCCGTCAACAGGAGCCGATTTTTCAAAATATGTAAGCTGCGGCGTTAAAAATACAAACACAGGCGCCGTCTTTGCCGCGGCTTCGGCAAATGTAGTGACAGTCGCCCCGCTTGCCGCCGGCGGCGCGCAGATAACGGCGGCGCTTTCGTTAAAACCGACGCTCTTTGCCGGCGCAAGCGGCCAACAGGCGGAGGCGGTAGAGGCCGGTCCATCCGTATTTGCCTGGGTGCGGGCAAATACAACTCCCGAGCCTGTCAAACCTGTAGTGCCGGGAAGTTCCGGCGGGGGCGGCTGTTCTGCAGGATATGGCGTGCTTTTGCTTGCGGCGCTTTTGCCGCTTGCTTTGTATAAAAAAATAAGCGGCGTCAAAGGCCGCTTTCGCAAATAAGAACGGTCTCCGCTGCGCGCCGGCGCACGCGGCATCTAAAAACAAAAAAGCCGCAAAACATATCAAGCGACATGTTTTGCGGCTTTTTATTTTTCCGTGGATGCGGGAGATTCTTAGGCGAAATCTCTGCGCTCTTTGATGCGTGCGGCTTTTCCGCTGAGGTTGCGGAGATAGTAGAGCTTCGCGCGGCGGACGCGGCCTTTGCGGGCCACTTCTATCTTGTCCACTGAGGGGCAATGCACCGGGAAGATTCTTTCTACGCCGATTCCGTTGGATATTTTGCGGACGATGAAGTTCTCGCGGAGACCGCCGTGCTGACGGCCGATCACTACGCCTTCAAATATCTGTATACGTTCGCGGTTACCCTCTTTGACCTTAACGTGCACCTTTACGGTGTCGCCGGAGCGGAACTCAGGGATGGAATCCGCGTCTTTGCGGAATTTCTTCTCAACCAGAGCTATTCTTGGATCCTGCATGAGGTTTTCCCTCCTTTTTCAGTAATGATTTATTTTTGTTTCAGAGCCAAAAGGCCCTTATCTGTAGCTTTCTTCGCCTGGCTCAGCGCCAGCCGAAAAATCTGTCGAGCGTGATGCTCACCGCGCTCCTCACCGAGAGATGGTTCCAGCCGTCGTGTCCGCCAGTTATAGGCGTCATTACCGCGTCCGCCAAGTCCATCGCCTCGCTGTGAAGCCCCCAGCCCGTGCCGAAGATGAAGACGGGGCTGTGGTCTCTTGCAAAAATCTCGCGTTTCAAAGAGAGCCAGTGCCGCGCGCCTTCGTGATGTTTTGCCGTGGTAGCTATCTTGAAGGGCGCTTTTTTCTCCCTTTCCGCAACCCAGGCGAGCGCTTTTTGGACGGAGGCGAATATCTTCAGCGTGGAGAAGGCCTCTTTGCGGTCGGGATTATATTCCGAGCCCCAGCCCGTCGTCCAGTGGTCAGCTATTCGCTTCGCCATCTCGCGCTGCTGCGCAAGCGGAGTGATAAGGAGATATTTTTTTATTCCGTAGGTTCGGCAGGCTCTAGCTATGTCGTGCAGATCCATGCCGGTTATAGCAGTCGACGATTTCTCGCCGCGCTTGTCCAGCACCGGATAGTGCACCTCCATAATGTACGAGCCGCCGGAGAGCCAGGGCGCAAGCCCCGCGCGGGCCACGATGTCGGGGCGCCTTTTGAGCGTCCTTTCGACGGACTGACGCCTGCGCCATCTTTCGATGGCCTTCGCGTCGCCGCCAGTCAGCACCGAAGGCACTGCCTCGTTTTGCCATACGGCGGGCCTTGTGTAGTGCGGCGTGTCGAGCATCCCGCTGTAGAAGGAATCTTCAGAAACAGACGATGCGCTTCCAACGACGCCGGGAATGAGGCGCGACACCGCGTCCACTATCGCCATCGCCGGCATTTCGCCGCCCGTCAGCACGAAATCGCCAAGGGAGAGCTCCATGTCCACATATTTTTGCGTGAAACGTTCGTCCACGCCTTCATAGTGGCCGCATATCAGAACGAGATGTTCTTTCTGCGAAAGCTCCTCGACTATCTCCTGATGCAGATGCACTCCCTGCGGGCTCGGGTAGACTACATACGGCTTTTCGCCTTGTGAGGCGGCAGAAAGCGCCCTCTCGAGCGGATCTGCCATCAGCATCATGCCGCCGCTGCCGTAGCAGGCGTCGTCTATCTGTCTGTAGCTGCCGTTTGCGTAGTCGCGCAGGTCGACTATTTCAATGTCGAGTCTGCCCGAAGCGACGCCGCGTCCTAAGACGCTTGCTTCGGTGTAGCTTCGCATCAGCTCTGGAAAAGCGGTGATGATGGTGATTTTCATCTCAGTCCCAGAGTCCCTCCGGAATATTTACTGTCATGGTACCAGCCCCGGTGTCGACGTTTTGAACGACGTCGCCAATCGCGGGTATTGCCTTTACCGCGCCTTCCGGAGTTTTTACGACGTAAACGTCGTTGCTTCCGGTGAAGATGACCTCGGTTATCACGCCAAGGAGATCCCCAGTCGCAGCCTCTTTCACTGTAAGTCCTATGATGTCGTCGAGCCAGTATTCATCTTCTTCTAGCTCAACTCTTTCGTCGGCGTCTACTGTGATGACTGCGCCCTTCATCGCCTCGCCGTCTTCGCGGTTGTCAATGCCCTGAAGATGGAGGAAGAAGGTGTTTTTGCCCTCGTAGGGAGCTATGCGGCACACCTTATAGGTGCGCATCGGCTTTCCGGGAAGCTGTATATCCATGCTTTCCATTTCAAGAAAGCGTTCCGGAAAATCGGTGGTCGGAAGTACCAGCATATCGCCGCGCACCCCGTGGACACCGACTATCTTGCCGATCTCATATCTGCCCTCCGAAGAGGCGTCAGTCTTCTTTGACATCAACATCCACCTTTTCGCCGGATTTTATTGAAGCTGCTTTCGCAACGTGACGGATGGCGTTGATGGTGGAGCCTTTCTTGCCTATTACGCGGCCTATGTCATCAGAGGCAACCCTGATCGTGACCAGGATCGCCCCGGCCTCGGAACGTTCCTCGGAGACCGAGACCTCTTCCGGCTTTGTGACGAGCCTGCGTACTATGAGATCTACAAGGTCGACATAATCTGCCATTGTCTTTGCCGCCTATTCCGCTGCGGGGGCTGCGGGAGCCTCTGCGGGCGCGTCGATGACTCCGGCCTTCTTCAGCAGCACTTTGGCCGTATCAGAGGGGGACGCCCCTTTGCTGAGCCAGTATGCCGCGCGCTCTGAGTCTATTTTGATCTCTCCGGGTTCCATGAGCGGATTATATGTTCCGAGTATCTCGATGAAACGTCCGTCTCTTGGTGAATGAGAGTCGGTCACTACCAGAC
The DNA here is from genome assembly GCA_036655895.1 of Cloacibacillus sp. NCBI lineage: Bacteria > Thermotogati > Synergistota > Synergistia > Synergistales > Synergistaceae > Cloacibacillus > Cloacibacillus sp. Next base: position 65,847 of record JAVVPF010000014.1, read on the forward strand.
GGTAGAACGGAGCCTTCTTTTTCCCGTGACGGGAAAGACGAATACGAACTGACATGCACTAACACCTCCTGTGTTGATTTCTATTAACGAACCGCCGCGGTACGGCCGGCGTTTCCTTATATTTATTGAAAGGGGGAGACCCCCGTGTCAATCTGATTTGCCGCCTGCGCTATTTGAAAAAGCCGCGCTTTCCCATTCCGCCCATGCCGGGCGGCATCCTGAACTTGCCGCCGCCGTTTGACATCTTGCCGAAGGTCTTCATCATGCCCTTCATTTGTTCGTACTGCGCCAGCACCTGATTTACCATCTGCACCGACGTGCCCGAACCCTGGGCTATCCTCTTGCGGCGTCCGCCCTTTATTATGTCGGGGTTTCTGCGCTCCTTCAGCGTCATCGAAAGGATGACCGCCTCCGTCTGCTTCATGCGCTTAGGATCGATCTCTACGTTCTTCAGCGCCTTGCTTGCTCCCGGTATCGGGAGCATCTCAAGCACCTTTTCCAGCGGCCCTAGCTTTTGTATCTGCTTTAACTGCATCAGCATGTCTTCAAGCGTGAAGCGGTTCTTTTTGAGGTTCTCCGTCATGCGCTGCACGTCGGCCTCTGACGTGGCGGACTGCACCTTTTCCAGCAGCCCCTCCATGTCGCCCATGCCTATGATGCGCTGGGCCATGCGCCGCGCGTCGAAAAGCTCTAGATCCTCGGTCTTTTCGCCGCAGCCGGCAAGTTTTATAGGAACGCCGGTGCTTGCGCGGATGGCAAGCGAGGGGCCGCCTCTTGCGTCGCCGTCCAGCTTTGTCAGGACGACGCCGGAGAGCCCTAGGCGTTCGTGGAATGTATTTGCTACGTTTACGGCCTCCTGGCCGGTCATCGAGTCTACTACAAGAAGAATTTCAGTTGGAACGGTCGCGGCCTTCATGCTCTCCAGCTCGTGCATAAGCTCGTCGTCCATTTGTAGACGGCCGGCCGTGTCGAGCAGGATCATATCGCAGAGGTGGGCCTCCGCGTAGGCGCGCGATTTTTTAGCTACCGATACAGGGTCGGTCTCGCCCTGTTCCGGCCCGAAGAAGGGGATATTAGCCTTCTCTGCGAGAACACGAAGCTGATCTACGGCTGCGGGGCGGCGAAGGTCGCAGGCCACCACAAGAGGTTTGTGCCCCTTGCTCATCCTGCGCGCTATCTTCACCGTGGAGGTCGTTTTGCCGGAGCCCTGAAGCCCCACCATCATGTAGATAGTCGGCGGTTTGGGCGAGATGACAAGCGGCACCGGCGCGTCGCCCATAATTTTTATAAGTTCTTCATAAACTATTGTGAAAATGAGCTGCGTCGGGGACATCGAGTCGAGCACATTCTTGCCCGTCGCGCGGACGCGTATCGCCTCGACTACGTCCTTGACTACCTTATAGTTGACGTCCGCTTCAAGCAGCGCGCGGCGAACCTCACGCAGAGCGAGATTTATGTCCTCTTCTGTAAGCTTGCCCTTGCCGCGGAGCCCCGCGAATATATTTTCAAAACGTTCCTTTAATGAGTCAAACATAACGTCACCCTATGCCTCCAGGATTTTTTTGAATGCGGAATAAAAGTCTTCGGGAAGGCGCGTGCGGTTGTCCTCAAGCATCTGCTCCATCTCGCGGCGTCGCGCCGCAAGGCCGAACGCGCACTCGAAATCTTCCAGATGCTCGCGTGAACGCGCGACCAGATCATGCACGCCCTGGCGCGAAACGCCGAGCGCAAGAGCCGCCTCTGCAAGCGACAGGTCCTGCATCAAAATCATATCGCAGGCCATACGCTGCTTCTCCGTAAGCTTCGCCCCGTAGAGATCAAGCAAAAGCCCGTCGCGCACTCTTTGTTCCAGATGATCCATTTCCGCCATTTCCCCACATCCTTTACATCAACTAAAGCAGTATACCGGAGGAGGCGCCAGGTGTCAAGGGTTGGCGCTTTACAGTGCTGCCGCTCCGGCGCGCAGCGCGGGTTCTGACAATGCCGCCCTCGGGACGCGGCGAACCGTGCGGTATTCGGAGGATAAAATAAGGTTTTGCCGTGCGGCACAGGCGTATTCTTGTGCGTAACATTTCGTGCACGGCCTTTTCGGGCAAACGGCACTGCCAATTGTAATAGGGGGGCAATAAAATGCCGCAACGGCCGAAATTTTTATTATAATAAGCGGGTAAGATTAAATACGGTTACAAAACAAAAACTATCTTTTTTATTACGCCGTTCTTGAAGGTCTGCTGCGCCAAGGCGCGGCGTCCAAGACAAAGAACGGTGAAGGGGGATGTCGCGAAGTTGTCTATTTTAAAGAAGTGGAATTTTCTCGGAGCGAAACGTCTGGGGATATGGTTTGGCGCGTTGTTTTTCTCTTTTGTGATTTTAGCGGCCGTCTGCGTGGCCTCGAATAATACCGGCCTTCCCGCAGAGCTGCAGGTCGACCCGATGAACGGAGCCTGGAAGTCGAGGATACTGCCGCATCATAGGCTGCTCGTCTCCTACCGCGACGCGGCATTCAACATCAAGACCTTCGTCGGCTCGAAGGAAGA